>NZ_QSPG01000040.1:5669-7114 GCF_003436395.1 Collinsella sp. TM06-3
AACTGCCTCCCATTTCTTGGACATGAGAAATGGGAGGCTTTTTATGCGTGTCGACTTGAGGGTGAAGCACGGCATCGAGGCCAGGAAGGCGGCGATCGAGCTCTTCGAGCGAGGCCACGGCTACAAATCGGCGGCGAAGGCGCTGTCGGTCCCGCGCGACACCGTGAGACAATGGCTCTACGTATACCGGTCGTTCGGAAGCGAGGTGCTGCTATCCATGGACGGAAAGCAGGGCAGGTACACATACGAGCAGAAGGTCGCCGCCGCCTCCGCCGTCGTCGACGGCGGCATGACGAAGACCGAGGCGATGGCGGCGTTCGGCATAATGTCGATGTCGCCGCTCAAGAAGTGGTGCGCGCTATACCGCCGGGGCGGCGCGGAGGCCCTGCGCCCGAGGCCCAAGGGCCGGCCGAGCGGTTCCAAGGCGAGGCCGCGCACCCGCGAGCAGGAGCTCGAGGAGCGCTGCCGAAGGCTCGAGACCGAGGTGGCCTACCTAAAAAAATTGCGTGCCCTGGTCGAGAGGGACGGGCTCTGACCAGGGCGAAGGTCGAGGCCGTGAGCGCCCTGCGCGAAGAGGGGTACGAGCTGGGGCGCCTGCTGGAGTGCGCCGGCCTGGCCCGGTCCAGCTACTACTACGCGCTGTCGCACCCGGGCAGGCCGACGCGCCCGGAGCTGCGGGGCGCGGTGGCGGAGATCTTCTCGCGCACGGCCAACGGGTGCGGCCACCGCCAGGTCGCCATGTGCCTGCGCGCCGAGCTGGGCGCGCGCATAGCCTACAAGACCGTGCTCAAGATGATGCGGGAGATGGGGGTCCGCTGCGGCATCCGCCGCGAGACCGACTACCATAGGTACAACTCGTACAGGGGCGTCGTGGGCGAGACGTTCGAGAACGTCATCGGGCGCGACTTCGCCGCCGACGGGCCGTGGCAGAAGATGGGCACCGACGTCACCGAGTTCAAGCAGCCCTGGGGCAAGGCCTACTTCGCGCCGGTGTACGACTTCGGCAGCAAGGAGATAGTCGCGTGGTCGACGTCGACCAGCCCGGGCATGGCGCAGCAGGCCGAGCTGCTCGACCGGCTGCTGGCGAAGATGCCCGAGGGCGCGAAACCGGTGCTCCACAGCGACATGGGCTGGCAGTACCAGCACGCCGCACGGTGCGGGAGGCTGAGGGACGCCGGGATCGTCCAGAGCATGTCCAGAAAGGGCAACTGCATCGACAACGGCGCCACCGAGCAGGTCTTCGGCCACATGAAGGACGAGTTCTTCCGTGGAAGGACGTGGCCGGACTTCGAGTCCTTCAAGGCGGACCTCGACGACTTCGTGGTCCATTGGAACACGAGGAGGCGCCAGGTTAAACTGAAGGGACTGACCCCGGAGGAGTTCCGGAGCCAGTCCCTTGCGGCGTAGTTCTTATTTAAGCCGTCCAAGTTTTGGGGTGCAGTTCA
>NZ_QSPG01000041.1:0-6176 GCF_003436395.1 Collinsella sp. TM06-3
ACGGGGTTGTTGCCGAGGGCGTTGCCGCCGAGGGCGACGACGATGCGGTCGGGCTTACCGTACGGTTTACTCATAGTATTCGTTCACTTCCCAGCTACTAGCGAAGCGTCGCGTACATCATGGCCTTAATGGTATGCATGCGGTTCTCGGCCTCCTGGAACACACGAGACTGCGCGCTCTCAAAGACCTCGTCGGAAACCTCCATCTCGGTCACGCCGAACTTCTCGGCAATCTCGGCGCCGATGGTGGTCTGCGTATCGTGGAAGCTCGGCAGGCAGTGCATAAAGATGGCGCCGGGGTTTGCCTTGGCCATGACCTCGGGCGTTACTCGATAGGGAGAGAGAAGATCGATTCGGCTCTTCCACAGCTCCTCAGCCTGGCCCATACCGACCCAAACGTCCGTATAGATCACGTCTGCATCCTTGACGCCCTCGTCGATATCCTCAGTGAGCTGGATCGTGCAGCCATTCTGAGCGGCGATCTCCTGGCAGCGCTCAAGAAGCTCGGGATCGAAGTGCGTGGCGCCCTCGACATCGCCCTTGGGTCCGCAGGAGCAGAAGTTAATGCCGAGCTTGGCGCAGATAACCATCAGGGAGTCGCTGACGTTGCCCTGCTCCTTGCCCATATAGGTGAGCTTCATGCCGCGCGTGTCGCCAAACTCCTCACGCATGGTAAGAATGTCGGCAAGGGCCTGGGTGGGATGGTACTCGTTGGTCAGACCGTTCCAGACGGGAACGCCAGCCTTGGCGGCAAGCTCCTCGACGATCGACTGGTCGGAGCCGCGATACTCAATACCGTCATACATGCGACCGAGCACGCGGGCGGTATCCTCGATGGACTCTTTCTTGCCCATCTGCGACGAGCCGGGGTCGAGGTAGGTCACACCCATACCCAGGTCCATACCGCCGACCTCGAAGGCACAGCGCGTGCGCGTTGAGGTCTTCTCAAACAGCAGGACAATGTTCTTGCCCTCGAGAAAGCGGTGCGGATAACCGGCGCGCTTCATATCCTTGAAGTTCTTTGAGAGGTCGAGCATGTACTCGATTTCCTCGGACGTAAAGTCAAGCAGGGTAAGAACGCTTCGACCAGAAAGATTAAGAGCCATGATTTGAGTCCTTTCGGTTGTTGGAACACACAAGGAGGGATGGGCGGCGCAGACGCACACGCGCCGCCCAGATACGCTAACGCTGACTAGATTTCCTCACGCCAGAACGGCATGGTCATGCAGCGCGGGCCGCCGCGACCGCGAGAAAGCTCCTCGGAGGGGGCGACGAGCAGCTCGACGCCGGCCTTGTAAAGAGCATCGTTGGTGACAACGTTGCGCTCATACACGCAGACCTTGCCCGGTGCGACCGCAAGAGTGTTGGAACCATCGTTCCACTGCTCACGGGAAGCCTCGATCGGATCGCCACCACCGCACTCAATCATGGTGATGTGGTCCATACCCGTCGCAAGCTCGAGAATATGCTGCAGGGTGCCCTCGAGCTCCTCGATATGCACCTCCCCCTCCGAATCGCCCTTGGTCAGGCGGTAGGCACGAAGCGTCTGGTAGATGCCGGGATAGACCGTGAACTTATCGCGATCGACCTGCGTGCAAACGGTGTCGAGATGCATGTAGGCATAGCCGTGCGGAATCTTGATGGCATAGATGTTCTCGATTTCGGCCTCATCAGAACCCCAGAACATATTCTTGGCGAGCTCATCGATGGCCGCAGTCTGGGTACGCTCGGAAATACCGATGGCGAGCGTCTTGGCGTTGATGTTGAGAATATCGCCGCCCTCGATATGCCACTCGCTATTGTGGTCGTACCAGATGGGGCTACCGGCGTAATCGGGATGGTTGCGGAGCACCGTTTCGTAGAAGATTACCTCGCGATTGCGCTGATTCCAGTACATGCGGTTCATGGTAGCGCCCTTGCCCACGACAGCCAGGGGATCACGGGAGAAATACGAGGCGGGCATGGGGAAGAGGACCATGTCGTCGCCCTTCAGCTCATCGCCGTCCAAGCTGGCAAGAGAGCCGCCGACATGCGGGATCTCGAGGTCGCGCACATACAGTCCGCCCATAGCCGTGAGGACAAATTCCTTGTTGTCCTTGATGGAATCGAGCTTCTCGACAACGGCCTGGCGAAGGGCCGCGTTGGAGATGCCGGACTCCCCCATGAACTTCGTCATGAACTCTGCGCGAGTGCCCTCGACTTTGTCAAACGTCTCAGCGAGCAGCTCTTCCATATAGACGACCTCGGCGCCAGCGCCGCGAAGAAGGTCGGTAAACTGATCGTGCTCTTTCTGGGCATAGTCCAGATAGAACGCGTCGTGAATCCAAACGCGGTCGAAATCCTCCGCCTTCATGTTTACAAGATCCATACCGGGGCGATGGACGCACACCTTCTTGAGGGCGCCAATCTCGCTATGAACGTTCAGTCCTTTGTTCATCTCTATCCTTCTTTCTCACAACTTGTATGTGGGGTTTTGCATTTACGGCAGGGGGATAAGACCCGAAACCGCAGTGAATGCCATGCAGATAACGCTTACGACCAGGAAGAATTTCCAAGCGACCTTCCACCACTGGCCAAGCGGAATCTTACAGACGCCAAGACCGGCAACGAGCATCGCGCTTGTCGGCGAAATGAGAGACATGGCAGCACTGCCCATGGAAAGGCCGGTAACTGCAGCCTCGGGGTTTAAGCCCATCAGCTCAACAAGCGGACCGAAAATGGGAATCGTAAGAGCAGCGATGCCCGAGGAGCTCGGAACGAGGATCGACAGAAGGTTATCCACGACGTAGAGAATGCTCGTAAAGATAACTGCCGGAACTCCAGAGAGAGCCGTGGCGAGCGTGTTGAGAATCGTATCGATGATGAGGCCGTCATTGGCGATTACGAGGATTCCGCGGGCGAGGCCAACAACGATGGCAGAGAACGCGAAGTCTGCAATTCCCTTAACGAACTCGCCAGCGATCTCCTTCTCATTCATCCCGGAAACAACACCCGAAAGAAGAGCCATGGCCAAGAAAATCGCAGAGATCTCGTTCATGTACCAGCCCTGGGTTACCAGACCCCAAATGATAGCGCCAAGTCCAAGCACGAAAATAACCATGACGGCTTTTTGCCTAGCGGTGAACTCGCTATCGAGGAGATTCTCGTCCGCGCCAAACTCTTTGCGCTTCTCGATATCATCGTGGAAAGCTGGGGATGCCTCGGGATTCTTCTTAACCTTGAGGGCATACATCACAACCCATGCGATGGCAACTGCCGTGAGCACGACAAGGGCGATAGTACGCAACCAAAGCTGGGGGTTGCCCTGGATACCGAGGATGCCCTGGGAAATCAGGACGTTGAACGGGTTAACGGTAGATGCGATGTATCCGATACGGGCACCCACAAACACCGTCATGAACGCTGTAATTGAGTCGAAGCCCATGGCCATCATGATCGGCATAAGAATCGCAAAGAACGGAAGCGTCTCCTCTGCCATACCAAAGGTGCTGCCGCCCAAGGCAAAAAGCGCCATTAGGATCGGAATGATGAGGACGTCCTTGCTCTTGAACTTCTTCACCACTCGGGCGACGCCGCTCGTGATGGCTCCGGTCGCCGTGATGACCTGGAAGGAACCTCCCACGATCATAATGAATGCAACGACCTCGACCGCTTGCTGGATGCCGATCGCAGGGGCCTCAAGTACTTCGAAGATGCCTTGGCGAAGATCGACCTCGTTGCCGTCCTCGTCCGTATAGACCTTATCGACAGGCTCATAGGTGCCCGAGACCGTTACCTCGCGACCGTTAACCTCCTGGCGCTCAAACGAACCCGAAGGCACGACCCAGGTCAGAACGGCAAATACGGCCATCAAGACGAGAATGATGGTGTACACGTGCGGGACTCGAAGAGTGCGCTTCTTTTCTGTCTCTGCCATCTCTCCTCCTTAATTCAGGGGTTTTTCGTTGCCGGCAAAGCCATTGTGTCATCGCGCAAAACACCCTTCCGTCTCTTCGCCCGCCAACGAAGCGCATCGACCCGTAAACGGACTTTAGATTGACGTAATTTTTCAATTTGCTTTCTAGATTGATGTTTAACATCAATTACTAAGCCGGTTCGTGCCATTCACCTGTGACAGATATGATGTAAATTGAATCGAACTCGTAATGTGCCACTATGGAAGCAATCAATACTCATCGCCAAAGCGAGGTCTTATGTCCGCACTACATGTTCAAAACGAAATAGGAAAGCTAAAAAAGGCCCTCCTGCACTGCCCCGGCCCCGAAACGCGCAACTACCCCGACGGGCAGTTCAATCGGGTCTTTACGTTGCGTCCGTCTAGCAGCTCATTCGATCTTGATAAAGCCCTTAGGGAGCATCATGCTTACTCGGCGATGCTCGAGCACGAAGGGGTAGAGATTCTCTATCTTGAAAACCTTCTTACCGAAGCCCTTGATGCGACAGAGCAAGCGCGTCGCTCTTTTATCGATAGCTACATTTCAGAATGCGGCGCGCGGGGCATTGAGCTCGAGTCTGCCATTCGCGAGTATCTTGAGCATATCGAAGGTTCCCGCGACCTGGTCCAGGCAGCCGTCAACGGCGTTCGCTACTCCCAGGTCTTCGACACGAACAAGGAGGTGTTCAGCCTCTCAAAGCTGACGGGAGACGCATACTCACCCGACGACCTTCTCATAGCCCCCCTTAACACCATGTGGTTCACGCGCGATCCAGCAAGCGTCATCGGCGAAGGTGTCACGCTCAACCATATGTACTGGCCAGAGCGCAACCGTGAGGTTATCGCCTATAAAACGATTTTTAACTATCATCCGGATTTCCGCGAGACTCCTCAGTTCTTCAAGCATGAATCGACTTACCACATTGAAGGCGGCGACCTTCACAACCTCAACAGCGAAAATGTAGCCGTTGGCATCTCTCAACGAACCGAGCCAGCAGCTATAGACACCCTAGCGAATAACTTGCTCTGGGACGAGAACTCGACTATTGAGTCCGTATGGGCCATTGAGGTTCCCTACGATGATCTCTGCATTCATCTCGACACATACTTTGCTCGTGTTAACTATGAGACATTCCTCATTGACCGGGAGCTCCTGGACCAAGCGCGAGTCTACTGCATTACACGAGGCAGATCGGAAAGGACAACCCGGGCGCGTCATGTCGAAGGCGGACTAAAAGAAGCGCTGGGATTAGCCCTGGGTTTAAGTTCACCGCAATTTATCCCTTGCGGCGGCTCAAATCCCGGAGCGGCAGAGGTCGAAAGAACCAACAATGCCATAAGCACCCTTTGCCTGGAGCCCGGCAAGGTCTGCGTATACGAAGAGAACACCGAGACTAACAAGGCACTGGAGCAGGCCGGTATTGAACTTGTTCCCATCTCTATCTTTGAGCTGACAAACGGCTTTGGCGGCCCCAACTGCCTCTGCCTTCCCCTCGTCCGCGCTTCATAACATGGGAACGGGTCAAAACATAAAGGCGCTTCGCAAGCGCGACCAGCTCACGCAGGAGGAGTTCGCGGCACTTGTCGGCGTCTCCAAAGAAACGGTATGCCGTTGGGAAAAGGACCGCTATGCCATCCGCCGGTCGACACTGCTCAAGATCGTTTCGAAATTCAATCTGCAGTTTGACGACCTCGCATCGGAAACCGCAGGGCTTGCCGCAAAGCTCGACCACGAGGGGCGGAAGGGGGAATCCAAGGAAACTACTACTGACTCCCTTTGTGATGTATTTAAAATTCAGATGAATGGAGGCAGAACGGGACTCAAGCAGACCGGAACAACGGCGCTCCCCTCATCCGTATTCAAAAACCATCGCGGGTGCTTCTTTGTTCAAATGGACACATCTGCCATGTCCAAATGCTATCCGATAGGATCCCTTCTCCTAGTGGACCCCAACCTGAAACCCTGGAACGGATGCTCCGTCCTCGCCTTGGCCGATAATTCCAGAATGGTCATACGGCGATATAGCACCGGCACGAACACCGTGATGCTGTCATCTTACTCATATCGCACGTCGGAACCGGATATTGTGCTGGACAAACGCCGAATCAGGATTCTCGGAGTCATCGTCTGGTTTCAGGCATCCCATGACCTGAGCATCTAACCAAATTTGCTCTTGTTTACCCCCTGCACACATCTCAAACAGCAAAAGCCCCGCAGCCGGAGCGGACTGCGGGGCTCATGA
>NZ_QSPG01000042.1:0-4916 GCF_003436395.1 Collinsella sp. TM06-3
GGGCTGACAATTTCGACTGTAATGGACGTTCTTAAACGACTGGTCAAAGGGGACACTCTTGATGCACTTGGCAATGGACGTTCCTTTTGTGCCGGCAGTTTGGGACACTCCTTGCGTTAAGAGGCTGGCGTGCGTCAACCTGTTCTCATTGCAGCAAAAAATCGCCCCGTTCTTGGTTGAGGACGGGGCGATTCGTCTTTTTGACTTGTGCAGCCAGGCTTATGCAAAGCGGGCGACGAGCTCCTGGAGCACGTCGGTCATCTTGACGAGCGAACTGACCGGGACGAATTCGTTGACGCCGTGGTAGCAATAGCCGCCGGTGGAAAGGTTGGGGCAGGGCAGACCGCGGAACGACAGCTGCGCGCCGTCGGTGCCGCCGCGAATCGGCAGCACTTGGGGCTCAACGCCGCAGGCAAGGTAGGCTTCCTTGGCAACATCAATAAGCTCGGGAAAGTCACAAACGATCTCGGCCATATTTCGATACTGCTGCTTAATCTCGACTGTCACGCGCTCCTCACCCAGACGCTGGTTGAGCATCGAGGCGGCGGCATCAATAAGGTCGAGTTTCTGCTGGAACTTGGCGGCGTCATGGTCGCGGACGATATAGCGCGCTGTGGCGTGATCGACGGTCGCAGATACACCCTCAAGGTGATAAAAGCCCTCGTAGCCTTCCGTATACTCCGGACGCTGCACGTAGGGGAGCAACGCGTTGAAGTCGCAGAACAGATTGCCTGCGTTGACCATACGGCCCTTAGCGTCGCCCGGGTGGATGGACTGGCCCTCAAAGCAGACAGTCGCCTCGGCGGCGTTAAAGCACTCCCACTCCAGCTCGCCGATGGGGCCGCCGTCGACCGTGTAGGCGTACTTGCAGCCAAAGGTATCGATATCCAGCAGCTCGGCTCCGTGGCCGATCTCCTCGTCAGGGCAGAAGCAAATGCCGAGTGCGGGATGGGGCAGAGAAGGGTCCTGAGCGATACGCGCGACAAGTGACATGATCTCGGCGACGCCTGCCTTGTCGTCCGCGCCCAGCAGCGTGGTGCCATCGCTGCAGACCAGGTCCTCACCCGCGAGGTCATTCAGGGCGGGAAGCTTGGCGGTACTCATGGCAACGGGCTTACCGTCAACCGTGCCGCAGACCAGGTCGCCGCCTTCGTAGTGCACGATGTGCGGCTTCACGCCGGCGCCCGGTGCAACTTCGGTGGTGTCGAGATGGGCGATCAGGCCCAGGGCGGGCTTGTCCTCAGCGCCCGCACTTGCGGGGATATGCGCGCAGACATAGGCGTGCTCGGTCACGTGGGCATCTTCCGCACCAAGCTCGCGCAGCTCTTCAGCCAGCACGTTGGCAAGGTCAAACTGAACGGTGCTCGAAGGTACCTGGTCGCAGTTTGCATCCTCGGACTGCGTGTTGATCTGGACGTAGCGCAAAAAGCGTTCGAGGACATCGGGGTTCGTGGTGGTGTTTTCCATAAAGACCGCTCCAATCTTGGTCGTCGTGTGCAACAAGAACTCTAGCACGGTATGCCACGGCATACCGCGACGCTTGGATGGGGTAGAATCAGCCATTGAATGCAGAAGGGACGGAAGATCATGGATACGACAAATAGCTCGCGCGAACTACATCTGACGGTGGCGAACGAAGACTACTTGGAGTGCATGGTTCGCATTGAAAGCGAAGAGGGGGAAATCAACGGCGTGCGATCGGTCGACATCGCGCAGCGCCTTGGCGTCTCCAAGGCATCGGTCAATAAAGCGGTTTCGGCGCTCAAGGCATCCGAGCTTGTCGAGCAATCGCACTACGGCAAGGTAGTCCTGACCGATCGCGGCCGCGAGGTTGGCACGGCTATCTGGTACCGTCATCGCCTCGTCCGCACGTTTTTGGTTCAGGAGCTCGGTGTCGAATTTGAGCGAGCCGATTCCGAGGCCTGCATGATGGAGCATGCGCTATCCGAGGACACGATGAACCGCTGGCTCGCCTATCTCGAAAAACAGGGAATCAGCGTCGAGGAATAGCGGGATATGTATGGATACGAGTTATTACAACCGCTTTGGTGCCGAGGAACTTACGCGCCGCTTGTCGAGCGAGACCTTGTTGGCGCAGGGCCCCATGGGCAGTGTTCTGTTGAGTGAGTACGATGCCGCCGATATTCCACCGGCGTTTTGGAATCTGGCAGAGCCGCAGACCGTTTCTCGTATCCATCGCTTGTATGTCGCCGCCGGCGCGCAGGTACTCATTACCAATACCTTTCAGGCATCAAGCTATGCCCTCAAGCACGACCAGATTGCGCCGTCCGTGGCGGAGGTCAATCGCGGGGCCGTCGACGATGCCCGCCAGGCGCACCCTCAGCTGCTGCTGGGCTCGATGGGTCCGATCGGTATTGAGTGGTTTGCCGAGGACTCTGCCGAGTTTCGTGAGATCCGAGGCATTGCGCGCGAACAGGCGCACGCCTTACTCAATGCTGGTGTTGATGGTCTGCTGATCGAGACGGTGACGTCTATCCGTAATTTGCAGCCCATGCTTGCCGGCGCTCGAGATGCCGCTGACGGCATGCCTGTCCTGGTGAGTTTTGTCGTTGATGACAAAGGCGACCTGTTGGGCGATGGCCTCAATATCGAGGCAGCCGTTTTGTACGCCGAAAAACACGGCGCAAGCTCGGTTGGTGTTAATTGCTGTTCGCTTGCGGCCGCGAACGCGGCGGTGCCCAGGATGGTTGCATCGGCGACTACTCCCGTCACGGTGCGTCCCAACGTGGGCGATCCGGTCCAGACTCAGGATGGCCCCGTATGGCACGAGAACCCCGAAGCTTTCGCGCGCGCATGCATCGAATGGAGACATGCCGGTGCCGCAATGGTGGGCAGTTGCTGTGGAACCACGGCAATCACTACGGCAGCGATGGCCGAGGCGCTCGATATATAAAGGGCAAAACCGCTCCATACGGGGCGGTTTTTTTATTGCTTGCATGTCCTCGGCAGCATTTGCCCAAATGGTGAATGCTGGTGCCGGCAGGTTGCCGAGTGTGTATCGCGGGTATACCTCATGCGTACCATGATCCAAACACTGTGAGGTGTCTGCGCGTGTGCGCGATAATTCATTTTGGAACTGACGGTTGGCGCGCTCGCGTCGATGAGGACTTCACTGCCGATAACGTTGCCCGTATCGCCGATGCCGTCGGCGAGTTGTGGCAAAAGACCAATCCGGGCAAAACGGTATATATAGGGTTCGACACTCGACCCCTGGCGCGCGAGTTCGCTGAGCTTGCGGCGGGTGTGCTAGCAGCGCACGGGCTAGACGCCGTGCTCGCTTCGCGACCTGTTCCGACCCCTGCTCTTACGTGGGCGGCGGCTTATGACGGTGAGGCGTGCGGCGCGCTCATGGTGACGGGGTCCCATCATCCGCAGGGTTATCTGTGTCTCAAGATTCGCATGGGTGACGGCTCGACCGCCAACCAGGATGTCATCGAAGAGCTCGAAGAGACCATGGCTCCCGAGCCAATGGGGATCGAGGGGCAATATCGCACCGCGGATATCATTCCTGACTATATGCAAGCGGTGGCATCGTTTGTCGATGCCGAAGCCATCCGCGCCGCGCACCTGCGCGTGGTTGTTGACCCCATGGGCGGCGCAGCCCAGGGCTATCTAGCCGACTTGCTGCGCGAGCTTGGCGTTGAGGTGCACGAGATTCACGCCGGGCAGGCGCCTGACCAAGAGGATATCTGCCCCGACCCCGTTGAGCCGTGGGTGGACGCTTGCGAGCATACGGTTATCGAGGACGGAGCTTGCGCTGGCCTGGTGACCGACGGCGACGCCGACCGTATCGGCGCGGTTGACGAGCGCGGCAGATATATACATCCGCATCAGATCATGGCGCTCGTTTTGGGCGACTTGGTTCAATTTCGTAATTTGGAGGGGCGCGTCGTCGTCAATCTTTCGTGCTCGACGCTCGTGCGTCGCATTGCCGAGGCGCTTGGCTGCCGCGTGACCGTCAAACCAGTCGGTTTCAAATATATAGCGGCAGAGATGAAGAAGGGTGGCGTCCTCATAGGCGGCGAAGAAGCCGGTGGTATCGGCATCGCCGCGCATATGCCCGAGCGCGATGGAATCCTCGCCTGTCTGATTCTGTGTGAGCTTATGGCAAAGACGGACGCGCCTTTGGGCGTTCTGGTCGACCAACTCGAGGACAGTTTTGGTAAGACGAGTTACGGTCGACGCGATTTGCGCCTTGAGGCCGAAGATGCCGAAACGTTACGAACCCTGCTGCCGGGCGTAAACCCCAAGTCGATTTGTGGCAAGGTGCCGCAAAACGTTAGTCATATGGATGGCTTGCGTTTAGCATTCGAGGATGACACGTGGCTGCTGGTCCGTCCTAGCGGGACCGAACCAGTGGTGCGCGTCTACGCCGAGGGGTTCTCGGTGGAAGAGCGTGATGAGTTGCTCGATGCTGGCTGTGCTTTAGCTAGGGGAACGTATCCGCTTTAACCATGAGACTGCCTTATATAAAGAGATGCTCGGCGAGCGGTAGTTAACGGCTGGCAAACGTTAGTCGGATCCCAAATTGTGTAGGAAATGTGTACGCCCAGATTCCCGCCCCCGGCGCCCCTCCGGTCTGGCAATATATCTCCTTGCCGCGCGGCCCGGTCGAACCGGATGGACCGCAAAGCGTGCACCTTGAGAACCGGATACTGCGAGGATGGACACATTCAGTGTCGCATCCGGGCAGACATCGAACCATTTGAAATGGTCTAACTTGGATTTGTTTTTCGCAAGGCCGCCGAGAGGCGGCCCCGAGAAATTCCTTTTCCTATACTAAAACCATATGAATCGAACGGAACCGATCAGCGTAACAGTTGTGAGGACCGGACGGGCTCGAAGCCCAGAATATTTGGACGGAGAGTTCGATCCTGGCTCAGGATGAACGCTGG
>NZ_QSPG01000043.1:0-4073 GCF_003436395.1 Collinsella sp. TM06-3
ATTGTGGCCCTTGACAGTGGATTGGGTCATATGAGCGAGCGGGCTCCGGGTGCCCCAGGTTGCCGCGAAAGAGGAGGGAAGCGTACTTTATGTACGCGACCGACGATTGAGGGGCAAGATGGGGTGCCCGGGGCCCGCGCAGCGTCAACAAAAAACGCGGTTCGTTAGAACCGCGTAAGATAGTTGGAGCGGACAACGGGGCTCGAACCCGCGACCCCAACCTTGGCAAGGTTGTGCTCTACCAACTGAGCCATGTCCGCATATGTAAAACAAAACGGGCGCCGGAGCGCCCGGATGTTGCCTGGAGGCGAAGCCCGGATTCGAACCGGGGGTAAAGGCTTTGCAGGCCTCTGCCTTACCACTTGGCCACTTCGCCGAAAAAGGACCGCCTAAACGGTCCGGAAATGCAATGGAGCGGACAACGGGGCTCGAACCCGCGACCCCAACCTTGGCAAGGTTGTGCTCTACCAACTGAGCCATGTCCGCTTGCGGGTTATTAATTTACGCGAGTTGTCCAAAAGACGCAAGTACTTTTTTTCAAAAAACTTGTCTGCCGCATGTTCTTAGTAGCTAAACGCGCTAAAGCGATTGGCTAGGCACACGATTCCAGCGCTCCGCTAAACAGCTTCACCATCTGCACGCGCGTGCCGGCGCCGTCCGTACGACGAGCAACCTCCACGTTATCGACGAGCATACGCATAAGCTTGATACCACGGCCGCGCTCCTCTGATGCGACCGGTTCGCTCGTTTCATCGATAGAATAGCCGGCACCTCGATCAAGCACCTCAACCACAACGCGATCGCTATAGGCCTGAACCGTCAGGACGCACCCGATACCGCCCGCATGGTCATAGGCATTACCCAGCGCCTCCCCCGACGCCAATGCGACATCGTAGCGCTCGTCACGGCGCAACGGAAGCGATTCAAGGAGTTCGGCGATGCGATGTCGGTAGTATGGAAGATTCTCGATACCCTGACGGACCTCGACGCTCTTACTCCAGCGAGGCAGCTCCCCCACCGGAATGGCGGGAATAGACTCCCGTGTCGGCCCCGCGACATGAAGAATATCGACAAGACGAGCAATCTCCAAAAAGCGAACAACTTCACCCGATGCATTGACGAGCGAAAGCAGGCCTTCTCGCCTCATGAGCTCACGAGCGCGCGTAAGCAGGAATGCCAAGCCCGTCGAATCGATAAAGCTAACAGCCTGACAGTTGATGACGACACGACGCACGCCGCGGCCAATCAAAGCATCCAACCGCCGACGCAGCGCAGGCACCGTGGCGATGTCGATATCGCCTGGTGGCGTCAAAACCGCTATGTCATTCCACTCATTCATACGACCATGGTTCCCCAAAAAAGCCCACTCGATGCATTCGTTTCCCCAACCGTACGGATTCAGCCCGCCCAGCGTCGTCTATGAACGACCCCGTAAAAACTCAAGGGACACCAATGCAATGTCATCGTCCAGCGCCGATTCGGTAAATCGGTCAAGCTCGCCCAAGACCTTGCCGCAAATGCCCGACACGCCCTCACCCGAGACAGAGAGCAGAAGGTCGCGAAGGCGCTGCTCGCCAAAGAAAGCACCCGAGCGGTCACGCGCTTCGATTGTTCCGTCGGTGTACATAAATAGCATGTCACCAGGAGCGAACGTAAACACGCCTGTCTCGTACACCATGCTCTCAAAGGCACCGATTACCCCCGATTGGCATCCAAGCAGCTCGACCTCTCCCCCACGAGCCTCGCCGCCACCCAGCGGCATCGACTCTGGCCTGATGACCATGGTCGGAGGATGGCCCGCCGAACAATACGTTGCGCGTCCGGCTTTAAGGTCAATCTTGGCGATAAAGGCCGTCACGAACGTCTCGACCCTCGAAAAGCCCATAAGCATGCTGTTAAGGGAGCGTGCCATGCGGGCCGGTCCAGCGCCCTCCCAGGCATATGCCGTCAGGGCCGTCTTGACGAGTGCGGACATCGATGCAGCCTCAATGCCTTTGCCAGACACATCGCCCAGAATCATGACGGCGCAATCGTCGGGAAGACGGATGAGCGTATAGAAATCGCCGCCGACCAACGCCGAGTTCGTGGCCGACAGGTACACCGAATCGGCGGCGATTCCCGGAACATCCCCCAGTGAATTTCTCATGCCAATCTGGAGGGTCTGAGCGATATGGCGCTCCTCACGCTTTTGAGATTCGCCTTCATAGATCAGTTCAAAGTCATGAGCCAAGTGCACCAAGTAGTCATATTCAAGGTCATCAATCGGCTCTTGGCTACCATCACGAAGCAGCAGCGCACGCGTCGTCGGCCCCTTCGCAACAGAAGCAGGAACGATTGCGTCGTTACTGTGCTTGCCATCGCCCTCAGGGCGTGGGCGCCCCGCCTCGATGCCGGCGTCGACGTAGAGACCCTGGCAAGGCAGGCCATGCGCTCTAAGCCAGCCTCCCATAGGCATCGATTCGTCAACGCGAGTTATACGGACGTGTTTAAGGTCCTCGGCACTCGTGCCGCCCAAAACAGATGCCTCAAAGCCATCAGGGGCAGCCCCCAGACGTGCCGCTGGCGCCGTCGTGGAAAAGAAAAGCTTCTCGGGATCGTCCGGCAAAGCAACGCGACTGCCGCCTTCAAAATCTATGACGTAGGAATCCAGACTGGCGTCATACTCAACAGGGAAAAAATGGCAGTTGAGCATATTGCAGATCTCGGACGACACCGCCTGGGTAGCCGCGGCGGAATCGTCTAGAAAGGTAAACAACTCATCACGCAGCACATTGAGGGAACGACCAAGCTCGGCCGTGCGACGGGAGCGAAGGCTCGATGCCATGCCGACCAGCTGGATAGACAGGTAATCGCAAATGACCTCGAGCACATTAACGTCATAGGCGAGCGGTGCCTGGGGGCGTTTCCAACCAACTTCCAGCACACCGAGGATCTGCGTACCGTAAAAAACGGGAAGACAGATTTCACTGCGGTACGGAGGCATATCCTGCATGCGCAACAGGTGCTTAGAACGATTATCCAGGTCCATGAACATACCGGAGGCGGCCTTATCGCCCTCAAGGTCCTGTTGAATCGACAAGCGACAAGCACGCGACTCGCGAAGAACATACGTCGGAATGCCAGCGCCATACGGCAAAAACTCGGGCAGGTAGCTGTCGTACAGCTCCTTGGAAACACCGCGAAGCTTAAAGCCGCCGCTCTCAGAAAAATAGATAGCGGCACCCGAAGCATCGAGCGTTCCTACAAGCTGGCTCAAAACGGTATCAAGCAGGCTGGGTAACTCATCGGAGCCCACAGTGCTCATAATGACCGAGAGCGTCCCAGAGAGACGCTTGTTCGCCACTCTAAGCTCCGATAACGCACGCTTGAGTTGCCGGTCGTGAGAATACTGTTCCTCGATACTGTGAAGCGCCACCAGGACACGTGGTGCGCGGCGCCCAAAGATGCGTGGAGGCGTTACGGAGCCCGCACGAACCAAGACGGGAATAAAAGAGCCGTCACTCAGCTTGAGCATCAGTTCGTTCTCGGAGCCATCAGTTTCAAATGGCAGACGATGTTCCGTCGCACGTTCAAAAGCGGACGAGTACAGGACGTCTTTAACATCTCCGCCGATGACGTCGGCGCGTTCCTCGCACATCAAACCAAGTAAGCGATTATTCACATGCAGAATGGTTCCGTCGAGCTCGCAGATGATGACAGCATCGCTCGTGATCTCGACTAGTTGGGCAACGTCTGCCCACTCGTTGCGTTCAAGCGTTTCCATCGTGGACCTCACCGTCTATCGGTAACAAAAAAGCCTCCGAAGAGGCTTCTCAAATGCGATGGTGTCGGAGGCGGGACTTGAACCCGCATGACCAAAAAGCGGTCACTAGCACCTCAAGCTAGCGCGTCTGCCAATTCCGCCACTCCGACATGCTATGTTGTTGATTCGCAGTTCGTTTTGTTCGACCCGCGCGTTCAACGAAGAAGATGATAACCTATGATTCGAGAACTGTGCAAGCACTTTTTTCAAAAAAGTTTACGAATTTGTAAACCTTGATTATCGACTTTATCCGAACACCTCCCACATTCAT
>NZ_QSPG01000044.1:0-3093 GCF_003436395.1 Collinsella sp. TM06-3
ATGGCCGATGAGGGACCGTAGGTCGAGATAGGGCTGCGAGGCCAGCTCGCGCAGCATGAAGTCGATGTATCGCGCATAGTATGCCCACTGCTGCTCGAGGCTGGGGTAGAGGTGGTAGAAGCCGTCGAAAAGGCTCTTGACTACTTTCGATTGATGCTCAGTGCCCATTGTATTCGCTACGATTAAACTCGGCACAGGGGATACTGGTTTTCCGTGCGAAAACGCTCATGCCGCTAAATTGAGCGACCGCCTGTACTGCAGCGGGATCATCCGCCCGAGCGATCCCTTAATCCGTCGCCCGTTGCGCCAATCGGCAGAAGCCACGCGTGGACGCTAATCGCTCGAGCGAATCGTCGTCGGTTTCCGTTTAACGATTTCTTTTTCCGCTATTATCTGACCCTCGGACTTCCTCGTGATAGAAGTAGTCCACGATCACCGGATGCCCCTGGGGGACTCTGCCATAAGGCATTTCGTTGTCCACAAAGGGGCAATCGTACTTCTTGGCCATTTCCTCGGCTTTTACTTCAAGCGCTTCAAAATAGCTACGGTTGCGCTTGTTATAGATCTCATCGTAAAGCGGTACGAGATTGGGATGTTTCTCGGCGATATAATCCAGGATCGTTTTTTTGAAACCACCCCGAAGATTGAGATTTTCGAGCCAAAACAAATCGCACCGATCCTTTACTCGCTCAAAAATCATCTCAAAATCCGTGATGCCGGGAAATACCGGGGACACGAAGCAGATCGTACGGATACCTTCGTCATACACCTGCTTCATAGCAGCGATACGACGCTCGATGCTCGACGCGGAGTCCATATCGTTCTTGAAGTTCTCATCCAGCGTGTTGATCGACCATGAAACAGTCACTCGTCCAAGCCTCTTCAGCAGATCGATATCCCGTACCACAAGATCGGACTTTGTGCAGATCAGAATATCTGCATCGCTGCCAATCAGCTGCTCCAGGAGTTTCCTGGTATTCCCGAATCGCTCCTCCTGTGGATTGTAGCCATCCGTCACAGAACCGATAACCACCCGCTGTCCAGCGTATTTCTTCGGATTCTTGATTTCCGGCCAATGCTTCACATCAAGAAAGGTGCCCCATTCCTCCTTGTGTCCGGTAAAGCGCTTCATAAAGGAGGCATAGCAATACTTGCAGGCATGCGTGCAGCCTACATAGGGATTGACCGAGTAGCCGCCTACCGGCAGGCTGGACTTGGTCATGATGTTCTTTGCTTCCACCTCATTGATGAGGATTCCATCGATCACTTCCGCCATGTTCTCTGCACCTCCAGCACTCTTTCGAATTCTTCCGGCAATTCCTGAATCATGTTTTCGTCCCCTATGACAGAGACGAGGTCTTCCTTCATAAACATTGGAATGCCAAGCGCGTGCGCCTGGTCCGTCAAAGACCATGCCCACTCCGGTTCCGTATGAACCTTCCTGCTCTGCGCCCCGGTCATGGTACCGACGACGATCCAGTTGATTCCGGAAAGGTCGACCGTACCGGGATCGTCGAATAGCGGCTCAAAAGTAACGAAGAAGTGATTTGCTTTGACGTTTTTCCGAAGGGCGTCGATACGCCACAGCTCCGCTTTCCTCGTCACCGTAACGCCGAACCATGCGTTTTCCAGGTCGGTATCTAAATCCAGCAAATCGGGTCTCTTGGTCAGGAACAGGAACTGATGCTGTGGATTCTCATGGATCTTTGCAAATACCTCGTCTCGCCATTCCAGCTTCCACCCGGAGAGATCGCTCATGCCGGTAAGGAGAAAGTTCTGCGGGCGTTTCTTTTCCATCATCTTGAGCTTGCTCGGGAAGAACGCAGGATCAGCGAAGTCGTCAATCATATGCCAACGTTTCACATTGTTACGGGCATAGCAATATGGACACCCCACCGTGCAGCCGATGACGATATTCATATTCTGAATCTGATTTTTGATGCAGATGCTCATAACGCCTGCCTACCTGCCTCTCCCGTAAACACGCAATCAGCCTTCCCCACCTTGCGGGCAAAAGCCTCGATATCTTGCTTGCAAGCAGCAGGCTCGCAATCGCTCAAATCGTATGACGTGCCGCCGTTTCGATAGACGGCCCGATGGGAAAACGATCGGCTGACAAGCCCGATGCCGAGCTTCTCGCACAGGGTCATCCGTGCTCCCTTTCAGCTATAAAAAACAGGTGTCTATAAACAGTATCCTTGTTGATTTTCGCAGGGGCAATGAACAAACGCGTGCACCTGTCGATAAACGAACAGCTACTGGACATTGTCAAACGACTCAGATTGGAGAGGCGATGGGAGAAACCAAGATCGACCGCCGGCGGCGCTACACCCTCTCGGTCATACAGGAGGCGTTCTTCGCGCTGCTGGCCGAGGTCGGCTTCGCGAAGATGACGGTGGCGGACATCTGCCGCCGCGCCGAGATCAACCGGGGAACGTTCTATCTGCATTACGAGGATAAGTACGCGCTGCTCGATGCGCTTATCGACGAGGCATTGGCAGCGGCTCCCCCGCTTGAGGGGGTTGAATCGGCAACGCTTTGCCAGCGTCCGCCGGCAGACGACGATTATCGCCTGCTTTATTCGGACAGCGACTCATACGCTCGCGTAGCCCAGCGCGTCATAGAACGCGGAGCGGAGCAGATGGTTCCCTGGGTCATGGAGAAAACAGGGCTTTCACGCGAAGACGCCTTCCTGCTCTTCGTCCACAACGTCCAGGGCAATCTGGCCGTCAACCGCCTGCTCGGCTGGAGACGAGGCCCCGAGTTCACCCATGCCCAGGAGCTGCTCAACGCCTATTCCGAAGGGGGCTTACTGGCGGTATCCGCTCTTCGCGATTCCGATAACCCATCGTGACCTGCGATTCAGGAATACCAGCCTCCGAGCCCTCTCGTTCGGAGGCTGCGGCTAAAACCTCATTGCGCGTCTACCGCTCCGCGTTACTCGCCACCTGCCCGCGCCACCGAGAGCAGGGCGCCCAAATCGGCCTGGATCGCCTCCGCCTTACTTCCGAGCTGCAGCGGAGCCGAGTCGCCCGAGATGTTTACGCTCAGCAGGTGCGCATCCGGCAGCTTCGCGGTCATGCTCCAGAACGG
>NZ_QSPG01000045.1:0-2067 GCF_003436395.1 Collinsella sp. TM06-3
AGATATATTGCCAGACCGGAGGGGCGCCGGGGGCGGGAATCTGGGCGTACACATTTCCTACACAGTTTGGGATTCTCAGCTGTATTTAAAAGTAATAAAGAGGGGACCTCGTTTCCGAGATCCCCTCCTCCGTCTATCTATAGAAATAGGCTTTCAAAGCCTTAGGCCAAGAGCTTGCGACCGGACTCCTCGATCGCGTCAAGTGCTGCATCAGCCTCGGCGGCATCCGCGCCCTTAGCGAAGATGTACAGCTTAATCTTGGGCTCGGTGCCAGAAGGACGGACGATACCCTTGTTACCACCCTCGAGATCGAACTCAATGACATTAGCCTTCGGCAGGCCGTTCACGCAGGTGTTGTAATCCACGACGGCCTCAATCTTGGAACCGGCGAGCTCCGCGGGCGGGTTCTCGCGCAAACCAGCCATGATGCCGGCCATCTTTGCCGCACCCTCAGCGCCCGGATAGCTTAGCGAAATCGTCTTGTTGTGATAGTAGCCATACTTCTCGTACAGCTCGTGCATCGCATCGGCAAGGTTCTTACCCTGGAGCTTGTAATACTGCGCCATCTGGCAAATCAGAAGCGAAGTGCTCACGGCGTCCTTGTCGCGCACGTGGTCGCCGGCCAGATAGCCGTAGCTCTCCTCGAAACCGAAGATAAAGCGATCGACCTCGCCAGCATCGGAAAGAGAAGTAATGATGTCGCCGATGTACTTGAAGCCCGTCAGGCAGCGGCGAAGCTCAAAACCGTACTCGTCGGCCAGAGCGTCAACCATGGCGGAAGAAACGATAGTAGTAACGGCAACCTTCTTAGTGAGGTCCTCACCGCGGGCAGCACGGGTCTTGCAGATATAGTCGAGCAGCAGAACGCCCATCTCATTGCCGGTCAGCAGCAGATAGTCATCGCCATTTTTAACGGCAACGCCAACACGGTCGGCGTCGGGATCGGTTGCAAGCAGCAAATCAGGGTGAACCTGCTCGCAGAGATCGATGCCCTTCTGCATGGCCTGACGGATCTCGGGGTTAGGATACGGGCAGGTCGGGAAATCGCCGTTAGGCTCCTTCTGCTCGGGAACAACCGTGACATCGGTGATGCCAGCGCGCTCGAGCACCGTAGTAACGGGAATGAGGCCGGTGCCGTTGAGCGGAGTGTAGACGAGCTTAAGCGGAGCGCCAGCGATCTCCTCGGCAGAAAGGTTATTCACGCCGCGCGCGAGAACGGCGTCGTAATAACGCTCGAGGCACGAGTCGTCGATCCATTTAACCAGACCCTGCTCAAGAGCCTCATCAAAGTCCATGGACTTCACGCCGGTGAATGTATCGGTCTCGGCGATAGCCTTAGAAATTGCATCGGCGGCCTCGCTGGTGATCTGGCAGCCATCGGGGCCATAGGCCTTATAGCCGTTATACGGCGCTGGGTTATGGCTAGCGGTCATGCAAATGCCACCGGAGCACTTAAGATCACGGACGGCCCAGGAGAGCGTCGGCACAGGAGAAATCTTGGGATACACGAGGGCAGTCACGCCGTTTGCTGCAAGAATGGCAGCCGTAGTCTTAACGAACAGCTCACCTTTATTGCGGCTATCGCGAGCGATGGCGACCGTCGGATGCTCAAAGGTCGCATTGAGGTAGTCAGCGAATCCCTGGGTCGCACGACCGACCGTATAGATATTCATACGGTTAGTGCCCGCACCGATAGTGCCGCGAAGACCGGCAGTACCGAAGGCGAGATCCTGGAAGAAAGCGTCGGTGATGGCGTCCTCATCACCCTGCTCCTTCATCGTGTTGAGCTCAGCGAGGAGCTCCTCGTCCTTGACATTGGCAATCCAAGTATCAAGCAGCTCATGAACATCTGCCATGTGAGTCCTTCCGTCACAATCAATAAAACGACCCGTGTAAAAACAGGACAAGCGCAGCAGTGCGCTAAAGCAAATATTAGTCCATTGAGAACAGAGAACCGGCCAAAGAACGGTGAACGTCTATATTCAGCGGTGGATGATTAAATTGATTTAATTGCATAAGGAATGTTGCCCGTAAACGCAAAAAAGGGGGAGGCCGCGAGGCCTCCCC
>NZ_QSPG01000046.1:0-1574 GCF_003436395.1 Collinsella sp. TM06-3
GGTTGATTTCCGATCTCAGCCGAACACATTGAGCAAATAGGCCATTCCCGCAGTTAGCCGAACGCCCCCGCGTCCCCTCCTGGGGCCCGGGGGCGCCGTTTTCCCAGTTGAAGGAACGGAGGAGATGTGTCTCGATGGGTCCGGTGGCCATGCTCCGCCCGCCGCCCGGCGCCTCTTCCCGGACTCAGCCGAACGGTCGGTCAGTCTATTCCGTTTTCCCTTAGGCTAGGACAGCGGGGCATCGCCCCTCTCCGCGCGCGCCCGCTCGATGAGCCCCGGCGTCAGGTCGAGCTCGCCGATGGGCACGTCCTCGATGCCGTACGCCTCCAGCAGCGCCGCCGCGTCGCCGCCGAGCATCGCCCGGAAGGCGCGGGCGGGCGTCGCGAAGCCGAGCGCGCCGCGGGGCTCGGAGTTCACGTGCGACATCGCCAGCGCCAGGTCGGCCGGGGCGAGCCGGTCGAACCTGAGGCCGCGGCCCTTGGGGAGCAGCTTCCTGATCTCGACGTGGTTGCGCTCGCAGGCGCCCTTCTGGTCGCTGCGCCTAGGGTCGCAGTAGAACAGCCTCGTCTCGCCGGGCCCCTCGCCGATGAGCGCGGCGATCGCGCCCTCGTCGGAGAACTCGGCGCCGTTGTCGGTGAGCACGGCGCGGAACACGCGGCGCGTCCCGTCGGCGCCGAGGACCGCCCGGACGCCCTCCAGGGCGCCCGCGACGCACCCGGCGGTCTTCTCCTCCAGCGGCAGCGCGAGCTGGAGCCTGCTGGGGCGGTGCAGCAGCGTGAGCAGGCAGGCGGAGTCCTCCCGCGCGCCCTCGACGGTATCCATCTCCCAGGCCGCGGCGCACGCGTCCTCCCCGAGGGCGAGGAACGCGGCATATGACCTGCGAGCGGAGTGGCGGGTCGCCGCCCGGCACGCGGCGCGCTTCCTCGGCCTGTAGCCGACCTTGCGCCTGAGCTCCATGTTGGTCATGCCGTCGTAGCCCGCCGAGACCCAGCGGTAGATGGTCGACGGCGACAGGTCCACCGGACCGCCGTTGCGCGCCGCCATCTGCTCGGGCGACAGCCCCCGGCGCAGGCAGTCCCTTATCGCCTCCAGCCTGGCCGCCGCGGCGGGCTCGTCGGCGTCTATCCCGCGCCTGGACGAGACGAGGACCGAGTCGGCGCACAGCTGCGCGGCCCGGGCCTCGTAGAAGACGTGGGGGCGGCGCTTGCAGCCGATCGCGCGGTACCGCCCGCACCCGTTGCAGCAGCGCGGCCACGCGGCCAGGCGCGGGCAGGCCGCCGACAGGTCGGCGGAGGCGTCCACGCGCTCGCCGCGCCTGGCCTTCGGCGCCGTCACGAACCTGTGCGACGCCACCTCGGCGCTCACCGTCGAGGGCGACCTGCCCAGCTCCCTCGCGATCTCCCTGCATGACGCCCTGCGCTCCAGCATCCTCTGGACCGTGTCCCGCTCGTGCCTCGTGAGCCTTCCGTAGGCCCTCGGGACCGCCCTTGCGGAGCCCCTTTTCTTCTTTCCGGACATGCCGTCCTCCGATCTCCCGGGGCCGGCCGATCCGGCCCTCAGGGTATCGGGTTCCC
>NZ_QSPG01000047.1:0-1572 GCF_003436395.1 Collinsella sp. TM06-3
AGACGATATGAGCAGGACATAAAACATTGAGAGCCCCTGCTGCATGAAAGACCGCGGATTAGGCCGACAATGGTGAGTGTCTAATTCAGCCGCGGCGGCCACGCCGCATTCATGGAAGGGGCTCCCATGCTCGATACTACCACCTTCGTCGGCCTCGACGTCCACGCCCGCTCGATAAAGGCCGTCTCCCTCGACGTCATGACCGGGGAGGTGCGCTGCGCGACCTTCGGCTACGACGCCGGCGCCGTCGCGGAGTGGGTCCGCTCCGTGGACCCCGGGGCCAGGTGCGTGTACGAGTCCGGGGTCACGGGCTTCGACCTGCAGAAGAGGCTCTCCGGCCTGGGGGTCGACTGCGTGGTCGGCGCCGTCTCGAAGATGATCAAGCCCAGCGCGGACAGGCGCAGGAAGAACGACCGCAACGACGCCGAGTTCCTCGCCCGCATGCTGTCGGTCGGCAACGTGGTCGAGGTGTGGGTCCCCGACGACGAGTGCGAGGCCGCCCGCGACCTGACCAGGGCGCTCGAGGACGCGAGGGACGACCTCTCGCGCTCGAAGCAGCGGCTCTCCAAGTTCCTGCTAAGGCACGGGCTCGTCTTCGGCGAGAGGACGCCCACCGGCCGCAGGAAGGGCAACTGGACCCGGGCGCACTGGTCCTGGATCGAGTCGATTAGGTTCGCGGAGGGGGCCGACAACGACGCGCTCGCCTACTACGTCGACGCGGTCAGGCGGGCGGCGGAGGAGAAGGCGAGGCTCGAGGGGCTCGTCGAGGCCGAGGCCCGCAAGCCCAGGTGGCGGAAGAGGGTCGACTCCCTGCGCTGCCTCAAGGGCGTCGACACCGCTTCCGCCGCCGACCTCGTGTTCGAGGCCGGCGAGTTCTCGAGGTTCAGGAACGCCCGCTCGTTCGCGGCATGGGTCGGCCTGACGCCCTCCGAGCACTCCAGCGGGGAGAGCGACCGCAGGGGCGCGATCACCAAGGCCGGCAACAAGCACCTGAGGAAGACGCTGGTCGAGGCCGCGTGGCACTACCTGACGTGCTCGGGGCGGCCGAAGGACCTCGCCAAGGGCCAGGCCCCGGACCGGGGCGCCCGGAGGCATGCCGCCAAGGGCGTGCGGAGGCTGGTCGAGAGGCGGGAGGCGCTGCTCGCGCGCGGGGTCCACGGCAGCAAGGCGAACGTCGCCACGGCGCGCGAGCTCGCCTGCTGGGTGTGGGCGGTCGGCCTCATGGCCGAGGGGGCGTAGGGGGGCGGTCCCCCGCACATAAGCCAGTCACCCCGGAAGCGGTTCGATCCGAAGCCGTTGAGGCGAACCTCAGGTCCCTTTTCTGCGAGCGCCCAGGGCGCCACACGCGTGCACAGACTGTCGGTTCGACGTAGAAGCCTCAGCCGTAGCAACGGATTGCCCAGCGAGAGATCGCCACGGGCGGATATTAAACTGCAAAGACGAGCGTCGGTAAGACACGCCGAGGTCGCCGCGGACGGGTTGATATAGGGAGAGGGCCTGACCCCATATCGTTGGGGCCAGGCCCGATTTTGCCTCTTGACAATGTCCTGCTCATATTAAAAGGAACGTCCC
>NZ_QSPG01000048.1:0-1540 GCF_003436395.1 Collinsella sp. TM06-3
ACAGACACTATGACCCAATCCAGGGGCACGGAAACGACAGGAGCCCCCGCTCGTGACCGCGGGTCGGGGCTGCGACAATGTTGTTGAAGTGCCAGAGGCGCAGCCGCGCCGCAACGAGGTTGGGAGGCTCCCGTGCCTAGATATTCTACCGCCTTCGGAATGGACGTACACCTCAGGTCCACCACCGTCTGCGCGCTCGACGCGGAGACGGGCGAGGCCGTGACGAGGAGGTTCCGCGGCAACCCCTGGGGCGAGGTCGCGGAGTGGATGTCGGGCTTCCCCGGCCCGTCGCTCGCCGCCTACGAGAGCGGCTACCTCGGCTTCGCCCCGCAAAGGGAGCTCTCCGGGCTCGGCGTCGACTGCGTCGTCGCGGCCGTCTCCAAGGTCCCGAGGTCGGCTGCCGACCTCTCGTCCAAGAACGACCGCAACGACGCGGCCAGGATGGCCAAGGCGATACTGTCGCACGACGTCACCCCGGTATGGGTGCCGTCCCCCGAGATCGAGGGGCTCAGGGACCTCGCCGCCGCCCACGACGCGGCGACCGCGAGGCTCGCGGCGGCGAAGCAGCGGCTCCTGGCGTTCCTAGCCCGCCGCGGCTATGTCTACGGCGGCACGACGCCGGCCGGCAACCCCCGGAAGTACTGGACGTACGGCTTCCTCAGGTGGCTCGACGGCATACACCCCGCCGACGACGGCGGCATCCGGGCGCTTGCGGCGCTGAGGAACGAGGTCGAGGCGGCCGACGAGACGAGGGAGGCCCTCCTCGCCGAATACAGGGCCGCCGTCGCGGCGGGCCCCCTCTCGGCCGAGGTCGAGGCGCTCCAGTCGATCAAGGGGTGCGGGTTCGCGCTCGCCGCCGCCTTCGCGTCCGAGGTCGGCGACTTCTCGAGGTTCCGCTCCGGCAGGCAGGTGACGGCCTACTTCGGCCTCGCCCCGAAGCAGAGGTCGAGCGCGGACTCCGTGCGCCTCGGCGGAATCAGCGGGGCCGGCAACGCGCTCGTCAGGAAGCTGGCTGTCGAGGGGTCCTGGTGCTACGCCCAGGCCGGCCACCAGCCGAAGCTGATGCCCAAGGGCTCCGGCGTGCCCCTCGAGATAAGGATGCACGGGAGGAAGGGGTCCGAGAGGCTCCTGCGCCGCCGCGAGGAGATGATCGCCCGCGGGATGCCGCAGGCGAAGGCGAACGCGGCCACCGCGGCCGAGCTCGTGAGGTGGCTGTGGGCCCTCGGCACGATGTGCCGGGAGGGCGCGGAATAGACATAAGCCCCCGTCCCGGCGAGCCGGGCAGCCTTCGGGGACACCCCCGTTCTCGCTGTGCGCGCGGCGGCCGCCGCATGCGCGAAGACAGACTAGGGGAACCCCGCCGAAGGAGAGGATTGCGGGCCGCCGGAGCGGTATCCGCGGATATGAGACTGAGCCGAAGGCGTCGATGACATGCCGGGGGCGGACCGGGACGGGTTTAACGGCAGGCCCCGCCGACCGATTGCAAGCGGTCGGCGGGGCCATTGTGGCCCTTGACAGTGGATTGGGTCATATGAGCGAG
>NZ_QSPG01000049.1:0-1107 GCF_003436395.1 Collinsella sp. TM06-3
TTGGGTGTTCCTATAGTTTTGTCAACCGTCGGGGCTACTCCCGGTAGGGCACCCGGTCGCGCATCACGGCGTATATCGCCCTGAGCCGCTTCCTCGCGACGGCCTTGAGCGCCCGCCCGTGCCCCATGCCCCGCGCCCTGCAGGCCCGGTAGTACTCGCCGTAGCGCCCCGAGGACCTCACCAGGCTGTTGCACGAGAAGATCAGCAGGGACTTGAGCCTCGCGTCGCCGCGCCTGGACGCCCTGACCGACCTCACCGACGTTCCGGAGCTCCTCACCCTCGGGGCTATGCCGCAGTACGAGGCCAGGTGGTCGTGGTCCGGGAACCTCCCGATGTCGACCGACACCGCGAGCTGCGCCGCGGTCCTCGGGCCGATGCCGGGCACGGTGAGCAGGCACGCGTAGGTCTCGTCGCCCTCGAGCAGCGCCGCCGTCTCGGCCTCGAGGGCCCCGGCCTCGTCGAGGGCCTCCGATATCCGGGCGGCCAGGAACCTGACCTGCCTGTTCTCGGCCTCGACGAGCGCCGGCGGGGGCGCGGTGGAGGCGGCCGCGGCCTCCCCGGCGGCCTCGGCCCGCGGGCCCCCGGCCCCGGAGCGGGCGATCCCCCACGCCCCGCCGAACCCGGCGAGCAGCTCCAGCCACCGCCGGTCCGACAGGTCGACCGCGGCCTCGAGGGCCGGGCAGGACTCGAGCAGCACCGCGCGCAGGCGGTTCTTGTCCCTGGTCGCGCAGGCGACGACGTGGTCGCGCTGCGACGAGAGGGCGCGGGCGGCCTCGAGGGCCTCGCCGCGGCCCGGGACCCCCGACAGGGAGTCCGGCACGCCCAGGGCGGTCCGCGCGATCACCGCGGCGTCGCGCTCGTCGGTCTTGGCCTCGCCGGCGAACAGGCCCGCGGCGCGGCTGGCGGCGAGCCCGGGCAGGTGGGCGACCCCGAGCCCCGCGGCGCGGGCCCGCCTCACGGCGAGGGACCCTATGTTGCGGAACTGGTCGACGACGACGAGCGTGCCGGCGGGCGCGGAGGCGAACAGCGCGTCGAGCTCGGCCTCCCTGTTGCGGACGGGGGCGCTGGCCAGCACCCCCCCGTCGCGGTCGATCAGGCAGGCCCAGT
>NZ_QSPG01000049.1:1117-1467 GCF_003436395.1 Collinsella sp. TM06-3
CCCCCCCGTCGCGGTCGATCAGGCAGGCCCAGTGCGATGACTTGCCGACGTCCAGGCCGAGCACGGCCGCGGGCCTGGTGGATGGCGCTTTCACGGTGGTATCCTTCCGGTAGTCGTTCGACCGGATGGCCTCCCCCTCGGCACTCACATTACCAGCCGCGGCACCTGCCCGGCACTTTCCTATCAGCCGTCGGGGGCGGCGCGTCCCGCGCCGGCAGCACCCAACGGGCCCTCTCGGGGGCAGGGACGTTCGGCCGTGCGCGGGCGCCCGGTCGGCGGCCCGTTCTGGGCGCGCCTCAATCGTAGCCCGAGACGGTCCCGGGCTGACAATTTCGACTGTAATGGACGTT
>NZ_QSPG01000005.1:0-78877 GCF_003436395.1 Collinsella sp. TM06-3
GCCCCGACGGTTGACAAAACTATAGGAACACCCAATGACTATTTATCCGGACTGCTAATTTGTGCGGGCTGTGGTTTTGTGACCTGCTGATATTAAAGATACTGTACAACTGTACACTAACTCATCTTCGTAGTATATTGCTACCCGCAAAACTCAATACCATTGTGCTTCGAGACGCTAAAGCGCCTACGTACAATGGTTTTGATAGTACGATTTGATTCAACGACAGGATGGATGGTCCAAGCGTGAGTCTCGGCAGCAAACTATCCGATGCAAAGGTCTCCTTTGCGATATTTAAGCGCGACATTAAGCGACTGCTTGTGAACCCCGTCGCCTTGGTGGTTACCCTTGGCGTGTGCGTTATCCCCTCGCTGTATGCCTGGTACAACATCGTGGCAAACTGGGATCCGTACGGAAACACCCAAGGTATCAAGATTGCCATCGCCAACAACGATCAGGGCACTCAGAACGACCTAGTGGGCGAGCTCAACGCGGGCGATAAGGTGGTCGATCAGCTCAAGGAGAACGATCAGCTGGGCTGGACCTTCGTCGACTCGGCTGCCGATGCCAAAGAGGGTGTCGAGAGCGGGGAATACTACGCTGCGATCGTAATCCCCAAGAACTTCTCCGACAATCTTGTCTCGATGCTCGATGGCAATTACCATCAGCCGAAGCTCACCTATTACGTCAACGAGAAAAAGAGCGCCATTGCGCCCAAGGTCACCGATACCGGTGCCAACACCATCGAGGAGCAGATCAACTCGGAGTTTGTCTCCACGGTGGGCGAGACCGTAGCGGGCATCGCCAAGGATGCCGGCATCGACCTTAAAGACAAGGCAACCCAGACCCAGGATTCGCTGGCGGACTCGGTGTCCGAGGCGTCTGATACCCTGGGCGAAGTACGTGATTCCATCGGCGACATGAACACCGCCATCGACAAGACAAGCAGCTCGATTGCTTCGGCCGATGCTGCGCTGGCGGGCCTGCAGGGGCAGGCGCCTTCGCTAACGCAGGCAATCGCTCAGGGTAATAATCTGCTGGGCGAGGCTCGCACCACGGCGGGCAACTCTATCACCTCGCTCTCCAAGGCACTCTCGGAAGGTAGCCTTGCACTCACCAAGACGTCAGCCTCCGCGAACGCTGCGATTGGCAAGCTAACGGGTACGGTCACATCTACGACCACCCGCATCGACAACTCGCTCGAGTCTCTCCAGGCGACGATCGATCACAATAAGGTCGTTATCGGACACTTGGAGATTCTCGTTAATGACACGTCGACAGGTTCCGAGGAAATTGACGCGCGCATTGTATCGACCATCGATTCGCTTCGCGAGCAAAACCAGAAGCTGCAGAGCATCAAGGATGGCCTTTCTGCACAGTCGAGCGCCATGGCAAACGACGCTACGGCAATCTCGAACGCGAGCAACGCACTCAACGCGGCAATTCAGACCGGTACGGCTAACCTCGGTCAGGCTCAGACCGATCTGGGTCAGAACGCACTTCCGAAGGCTTCGAGCGCGCTTGATTCCTTTGCCGCCGTTTCGGGCGATTTGACCGGCATTGTGTCGGGTATGACCCCCACGATAGCGAGCGCGCGCGGCACGCTGGCGCAGCTCGACGCCACGCTCAAGCAGGCAAAGACCACGCTATCCCAAACCGACGCCTCCCTTGCCAAGGTTCAGGACAAGCTCGCGACCGCCGCCAATGACATTGCGGCGCTGCGGACCTCTGAGTCTATGGGCGAGTTAGCCGACCTCATGGACGTCGACGTCAATGACGTGGCAGATTTCATGGCATCTCCGGTTGAGCTGACGTCCAAGTCAATCTATCCGGTCAAGAGCTTTGGCTCGGGCATCGCGCCCTTCTACACCAATCTGGCGCTGTGGGTAGGCGGCTATGTGCTCATCGCTATCTATAAACTCGAGGTCGACCGCGAGGGCATCGGTAGCTTTACGGCGCGTCAGGGCTACTTTGGCCGCTGGCTGCTGCTGGTGATCCTGGGCGCGTTCCAGGCCATTATCGTTACGGTGGGCGACCTGGTCATTGGCGTTCAGTGCGTCAATCCGCTGCTCTTTGTACTGGGCGGCATCGCTATTTCGTTCACCTACGTCAATATCATCTATGCGCTGTCCACTACGTTTAAGCACATCGGCAAGGCAATCGGCGTCATTCTGGTTATCGTGCAGATTCCGGGTTCGTCGGGCATGTATCCCATCGAGATGATGCCCGGCTTCTTCCAGTGGCTGCACCCGCTGCTGCCCTTTACCTACGGCATCAATCTGCTGCGCGAGACCGTCGGCGGCATGTACTCGTTCAACTATCTGTTTAACCTGTGCATTCTGGGCGTGTTCTTGATCGTGGCGCTCTTTATCGGTCTGCAGCTGCGTCCGCTGCTGCTCAACCTCAATCTGCTCTTTGATAAGCAGCTTTCCACGACGGGTCTCATGATCTGCGAGTCCAACGACCTACCGCGCCAGCGCTATTCGCTGCGCACGGCCATGCGCGTCATGCTCGATTCGGATTCGTACCGTCGCGAGCTGCTCGATCATGCCGTGGCGTTTGAGCATCGCTACCCGTACTACATCAAGGGCGGTTTTGCCGCCGTGGTGGGCGTTCAGGTCCTGCTCTTTGTCCTGTCGACGGTTCTCGATATCGACAATAACGGCAAGATCATCCTGCTGGTCATTTGGATCATCTCGGTTATTGCCATCTGCGGCTGGCTTATCAATATCGAATATATCCGCGCGAGCCTCAATACCCAGATGCGCATCTCGGCGCTTTCGGATGAGGACCTGCGTCGCGAGATGCGCGAGCACACAGCGGCGATCCCTGCCGCTCGTCGCATGTTCGGCTTGAATGCGAGCGAGCGGGGGTCTGAACCCAAGACTCAGGCTGTCAGCCAATGTGGTCATCGCGATGCGGTCCATGTGCCCGAGAACGGGGATGACACGTTTGTGATGAACGAAAAGAACGCCCCGCTTGGCAAGCACTCCAAAGGAGGTGAGGCATAAATGAAGAACATCCTGCATCTGTTTAAGCGCGATGTCCAAAACGTGTCTCGCTCCGTAATCGGCTTGGTTGTCGTGATGGGCCTCATTATCGTGCCGTGTCTGTACGCATGGTTTAACATCGCCGGCAGCTGGGATCCGTACGGCAACACCGGAAACCTCAAGATCGCTGTGGTCAACACCGATGAGGGCTACGAGAGTGATCTGATTCCCGTCGAGATCAACGTGGGCGAAAACGTTACCGCCGCTCTGCGTGGTAACGAGAACTTTGACTGGATTGTGCTCAACGATCGCGATAAGGCTATCGACGGTGTTAAGTCGGGCGCTTACTATGCGGCCGTCGTAATCCCTAAGAGCTTTAGCTCCGACATGATGACGCTCTTCTCGACCGACGTGAAACACGCCGATATCGAGTTCTATGAGAACCAGAAGGCCAACGCCATCGCCCAGATCGTGACCGAAAAAGGCTCGAGTGCCGTTCAGAACCAGGTCAACGAGACCTTTACCAAGACCATCACGACCATCGGCCTTAAGACAGTGTCCAGCCTGCTCGATTACATGAGCACCGACCAAGTGAGCAACTTTATCGCCAACCTGTCCTCGACGCTGGGCGATTCGGTCGAGGACCTGCAGGACATCAAGGCCAGTGCGACTTCGCTTGCGGGCATCTTGAGCTCCACGTCCGATTCACTGACATCGGCGGGCGGCATGCTCAAGCAGACGGGCACCGTTGATGAGTCGACGAAGCAGCTGATGGAGCACGCCAAGAGCGGCATCAATGATTCCAGGGAAGCGCTCAAGGCCGCCAACGATGCCGTTGACGCGGCGATTGACGGAAGCGCGGGCTCGTTCGACAACGTGTCCGCCGAGCTTGCGAAGGCATTCGATGCCGCGAATCAGCATGTTTACCTTACGGTGTCTCAGCTCAACGAAGCCGCAGCGGCGCTCAATACGCGTGCTGACGATATCGATGCGATGGCCGATCAGCTCCGCAACCTTGCCGACCAGGTGAGTGACGACAAGTTCAAAGACGGTCTCAAGTCCGTTGCTACGTCGCTGGGCAGAATTGCCGTGGAGTACCGCAACAATGCGAAGGACCTGACGGCGACCGCAAAGTCCCTTTCGGACGGCATGGCGGAGGTCAACAACTCGCGTGCCGAGGTCGACCAGGCCATCGCCGATGCCAAGGCGGGTATCTCGGGAGCCAAGTCCGACTACGATTCCACGTTCTCGGTTAAGGCCAAGGAGCTTAAGAAGACCATCTCGGGCGTTCTGGATTCCCTGAACGGTATCTCGGGTGACTTGGATAGCGCCGTGAGCGGTCTGACCGACGCCTCTGGCTCGCTCGCAAAGGGTCTGTCCAAAGCCGCAAAGCTCGTCAACAAGGCTTCTGACCAACTGGGTGAGGCGTCGGACAAGATTAGCGCTTTCAAGGACGAGCTCGACGGTGCTCTTATGTCGGACGATCTGGCCACGATCAAGACGATGATCGGCAACGATCCCGAGGGTCTGGCCGTGTCGCTTTCTGGCCCCGTTGCGCTCGATCGCAAGCCGGTCTATCCGATCCGCAACTACGGTTCGGCCATGGCGCCGTTCTACACGATTTTGTCGCTGTGGGTGGGCTCGATTGTTCTGGCGGCCATGATGAAGGTCTCGGTTGACGATGAGCTCATCAACGAGCTCATCCCCGTGCGCCTGCACGAAATCTACCTGGGCCGTTACCTGTTCTTTGGCGGTCTGGCTCTGCTGCAGGCAACGCTCGTGTGCGCGGGCGACATCCTGTTCTTTGGCATCCAGTGCGACAACCCGCTGCAGTTTGTGCTGGCGGGCTGGGTTGCGAGTCTCGTGTTCTCCAATATCGTCTACACGCTTACGGTGTCGTTTGGCGATATCGGCAAGGCCCTGGCCGTTGTGCTGCTGGTCATGCAGGTCGGCGGTTCGGGCGGCACGTTCCCCATCGAGATGACCGGCCCCGTGTTCCAGGCGATCTACCCGTTCCTGCCGTTTACCCACGGCATCAACGCCATGCATGCCGCCATGGCCGGCGCCTACCATATGGAGTACTGGATTGAGTTGGGCATTCTGGCGAGCTATCTGATTCCGTCGCTGGCCCTGGGTGTGGTCTTCCGCCGCCCGGTCATCAAAGCCAACGACTGGATTATCGAAAAGCTGGAGTCAACCAAATTGATTTAGCGCGACAATGTGGCGTTGACGGAACATCGAGGCCTTCCGGCTCGACGCTTTAGTTGAGTGAATTGCATGAGCTGCTTGGTTGTTGCTACAGTAGCGGGGCGTGCCGGGGGTCCGGCGCGTCCCGTTTTTATTTGACCATGAGGCGGCACGCAGCCATACGCGTGCGGACACCACGCCCAGATTGAGTGCGAGGATGTTCCATGGCCCAATACGCTGCCAACGAAATCGAAAACATGCCCGATAGCCCTGTAGCCCGTGAGGATTTGGGCGCGGGTGGTATTCCCCGGGGTGCCGGCGCACGCTCGCCGTTGTTCTGGAAAGTTCTACTGCTTTCGGTGGCGATTATCTGGGGCTACTCCTTTACCACTATGAAGGACGCACTCGACACCATTCCGGTGTTCGAGCTGGTCTATGTTCGCTTTCTCCCGGCATCACTGGTTATGTTTGCAATTTTCCATAAGCGCATCATCGCTCATTTCAATGCCCGCAACCTGATCGTCGGGCTTGGCATGGGCGCGCTCATGTGGGGTGCCTACGGTTTGCAGACGATCGGCCTGGCACAGACCACGGCGGGCAAGAGCGCTTTTTTGACCGGCACGTATTGCATCCTTGTGCCGTTTGCAAGCTATGTCCTGAGCGGTGAAAAGCTTACCCGGTATAACCTGGGTGCAGCGTTGTTGTGCCTGGCGGGTATTGGCCTGGTAGCGCTCGATAGCGTCGAGTTCAATGCCGGCGATGTTATTACCTTGGGCGGCGCGATCTTCTTCGCCATCCAGATGGCGGTGACTGCCAAGTACGGTCGCAAGATGGATATCAACGTCATCACGTTTTGGATGTTTGTGGGCAATGGCGTTTTGAGCTTAATCACGTCGCTACTATTCGAGACTCAGGCGCCTCTGTCCGTGTGGACGCCGAGTTTTATCGGCGTGATGGTCTTCCTCTCGGTGGGCTGCACGTGCGTGGCACTGCTCGTCCAAAACGTCGGTCTGGCGCACGTCCCGGCCTCGACGGGCTCGTTGCTTCTTTCGATGGAGTCGCCCTCGGGTGTGCTGTTCTCGGTGTTGTTGATGGGGGAGGCGCTCACCTCGCGCCTGCTTGCCGGCTTTGCGCTCATCTTTTTGTCGATTATCTTGAGCGAGACGCATTTCGATTTCTTGCGCCGAAAATCTCGCCCGCAATTGTAAACAACTTGTTGCGCCGCCCTCCCAGGGCGGCGTTTATTATGTCATGCCCTTACAGTTGTGCCTTGCACTTTACGCTGTCAAAGTGCGTTCTGCAAAAACGTTACTGGAGGGCATCTATGGCACCAGCTCTGTCCGATCTTCAACCGCAACCAGCGCCGCAGGCTACCACAGCGGCGCAGACCGCTATCGGCGATGGCCTAGTCAAAGAAGCCCAGGCATTTGCCGGTGAGCTTGCCGCATGGCGACACGATCTACACCAGATGCCCGAGCTGGGTAATAGCCTCCCACAGACCTCTGCGTATATCCAAGCGCGCTTGACCGAGATGGACATCCCGTTTGCCACGCTCGTCGATGGTTCCTGCGTTGTGGGCCTTGTCGGCGCCGGTGCCGCCGCGGCCCAGGGCAATGGCGTCTGCACGGACGAACAAGCCGGTACGGTTATCATGCTTCGCGGCGACATGGATGCCCTGCCCGTTGCCGAGGAATCGGGCGAGCCCTTTGCATCCACCAACGGCTGCATGCACGCTTGTGGCCACGATATGCATGCGACGGCGCTGCTCGGCGCGGCCCGTTTGCTCAAGGCCCGCGAGGCCGAGCTTGTCGACGCCAATGCCACCGTCAAACTGCTGTTCCAGCCGGGTGAGGAGACCTTTGAGGGGGCACGCGCTGCCATCGCCGACGGCTTGCTCGAGAACCCGCGTCCTCAGGCAACTTTTGCCATGCACGTCAACAGCCAGTCGCCGCTCGGCCTAGTGCTCTATGGGAGTCCGGCGCTCTCGGGCGTGTACGGTTTCCGCATCACGCTGCAGGGCAAGGGTGGCCATGGCTCGAGCCCCGAGATTTGCATCGACCCCATTACGGCGGGCGTGCATGTGCACCTAGCGCTCCAGGAGCTTATCTCCCGCGAGGTGCCGGCGGCCAAGGAAGTTGCACTTACCGTTGGTAAGTTTGCCGGCGGTCAGGCTGCCAACGTCATTCCCGACACCTGCGTGCTCGAGGGAACGCTGCGCGGCTTCGATGTCGAGCTCATGGCTCATCTCAAGGAGCGTATCGCCGAGGTCGTCAACGGCGTTGCCGCAACATATCGTACGCCGGCAACCATCGAGACGCTTTCGGACGTTCCGCCGTTCGTGCTCGACAGCGATATGACCCAGGCCTCGCTTGGCTACGTGGGCGCGGTGCTGCCCAAGGCTGCCTTCCTGCCGCTATTCCACGCCATGGCGAGCGAGGATTTCGCACTTATCTCGAGCGAGATCCCAAGTGCGTACTTTACGGTGGGCGCGGCCGTGACCGATACGGACGAGCATTTTGCCCAGCATCATCCCAAGGCGCGCTTTAACGATGCCGAGCTTCCCCTCGGCGCCGCGGCTTATGCCGCCGTCGCTCTCGGATACATTGCGGACCACAAGGAGTAATCCATGTCCCAGCAACGTAAATTTTTCCCTGGCTGGTTCGTGGTGGCCTCTGGCTTCGTGATCATGGCCACGTGCTACACCATTTTCGTCAACTGCATGAGCCTGTTCCAGCCGCTCATCGTCAGCGACTTGGGAATTTCTCTTGCGCAGTACAACATCTCCAACGCCCACGATCGCTGCGTCTAAGCAGTTTGGCATGGCCGACCTGGGTAAGGCAGCGGGCACCATTACCTCGCTCGAGATGGTCGGCGGCACCGTGGGCGCCATCGTCTCGGGCGTGCTGTTCGATGCCACGGGCTCCTTTGCGAGCACCTGGATTGTATGCCTGGCGTGCTCCGTGGTCATGCTCGTGTTCCTGCTGGCATCCGAGCCCATTGCCGCCAAGCTGCGCGCGAGCGCGGCGGGAGAGTAAGGGCGCTGCCGCGTTTGCCGGCTCACCCTGATCTGCCCGCGGCGGTCTTGGGAGCCGAATGGATGCTCGTACCATCATTCGGTTTCCAAGGTCGCCGCAGGTCAAAGGACGGTCCGCTTTCCTTCGTCCCCAGCAGATCATGTGACCCGAAGGGGTCGGAGGAAAGCGGATCAGCTGTCGCGGCGGTGCATCTGGCCGAACGAGTCCCCATACCCTCGTTCGGTCAGATGCACCGCCGCGGTTTGAGTTTGTGCCGTATAATGACCACTACCTATGACGCGATACAAAAGAAAGGTGTTTGCCCATGCAGGCACAGAAGGCGGAGGGAACCCGCGACCTTATCGGCGCCGAGATGCGCGCCTGGCAAAAGATGCAGCAGATTGCGGCCGGCGTGTTCGAGCCGTTTGGTTTTAAACCCATCGAGACGCCCGCGATCGAGCAGGTGGACGTGTTTGTCCACGGTATCGGCCAGTCGACCGACGTCGTGCGCAAGGAAATGTTCCGTGTGTTCAGCGGTGCCAACCTGGAGCGCGTCTTTACCGAGGGCACCGACACCAAACTCAAGCCCAAGCAGCGCCTAGCACTTCGCCCCGAGGGCACGGCCGGCGTGGTGCGCGCCGTCGTCGAGAACAATCTGGTGCCCCAGGGCTCCACGCCGTTTAAGGCGTACTACGCCGAGGCCATGTTCCGCGGCGAGCGTCCCCAGAAGGGCCGCCTGCGCCAGTTCCACCAGGTGGGCATCGAGTGGCTCGGCGCTCCCGATCCGGCGGCAGATGCCGAGTGCATCATCATGCTCATGGAGTTCTACAAGCGCCTGGGCTTCGATCTTTCCAAGCTTCGTCTGCTCATCAACTCGATGGGTGACGCCCAGTGCCGTCCGGCTTATCGCGAGCAGGTTAAGCAGTTCATCCTCGATCACGCCGACGAGATGTGCGATGAGTGCCGCGAGCGCGCCGAGCTCAACCCGCTGCGTGCCTTCGACTGCAAGAACGACCACTGCCGCGAGATCATGGCCGAGGCTCCGCTGATGGGTGACAACCTGTGCGATGAGTGCCGCGAGCACTACGAGCAGGTCAAGCGCTATCTGGATGCCGCCGGTATCGAGTATGTCGAGGATCCCACCTTGGTGCGCGGCCTGGACTACTACACCCGTACTGTCTTTGAGGTCGAGGCCCCTGGCGCCGGCGTCGGCTCCATCGGCGGCGGCGGCCGCTACGATGGCCTGGTCGAGCTCGAGGGTGGCAAGCCCACGGCGGGCGTCGGCTTTGCTGTCGGTTTTGAGCGCGCCCTGCTGGCCCTGCAGGCCTTTGGCAGCGATTTGGGTGCCGATGAGGCCCCGTGCGTCTATGTCGCCAACGCCGGCAAGGAGCTGCGTCAGAACGTCTTTGCCATTACGCAGGAGCTTCGCGCCGCAGGGATTGTGACCGAGGCCGACTATCAGGGTCGTTCGCTCAAGGCCCAGTTTAAGCAAGCCGATAAGGTAGGCGCCAAGCTCATCTTGGTCCTGGGTGGCGACGAGCTTGCCGCCGGCAAGGTCAAAGTGCGCGACATGCAGAGCCATGACGAGGTGCTCGCCGATCTGGACAACGTCGTCGAGGCGGTTCGCGAGCGCCTGTAGCGCATCTTTTTGAGCTTCGGGCCTGCTAACGTGCCCTGCTCATGGAGAGCGATTGTTACGGGGGTGTTTCGCTTTTATGCGGAATGCCTCCGTTTACGTATGCCGCCCACCGAGAAATACGACCATTTAGGGCAAAAACCTTTGCAATGCAGAAAATACTTTTGTGTGGTAAAGCGCAATCAGTGTCGAAAGTATTTCTCAAGCGCCTATAATGAATACCGCATGTTACGTGCATAGAAGGAGGAATGGGAGGAAACGTGGCTGAGAACCTAAGCAACCAGTCTGTACCCGAAGCCGCGGCGCGCGTCGCTGCCGTGGTCAACCGCCTCGTTAACCGAATCGGCTCGAATGCCGAGTCCAGGGAGCGTCTCGCCGAGATCGAGATCCCCGAGGAGCTGCGCGACAATCTGGCGCTGTTCTTGCGCCTGGAGCGCCGTGTGCTTAGCGAGTATGATCCCGAGATCGCGGACCTGTTCGACAAGATTTTGACAGCCGAGATTGTGGTCAATGCCGGCAACCCCGGTACCTGCGCTGCCGACGAAGCCGTCGACGAGCAGGGCGTGCCCACCGCCGACGAGCCCACTGCCGTGGCATTTCGTGAGGTCGTCGATTTGATCGACAGCCTGCCGCTCGATAAGCAGCAGGTCATTGTCCGCGCCTTTACGAGCTTTTTCCATCTGGCAAACCTGTCGGAGGAGAACTACCGTGTGGCGCAGCTGCGCGAGCGCGAGGCCGGTGCGTCGACCGATACCGAGGTCGATCCTGCCAACGAGCTTACCGTTGCCTATCACCAGCTGGTGAATGAGCTGGGTGTCGAGGGTGCCAACGAGCTGCTCGACAAGCTCGAGTTCCACCCTGTCTTTACCGCACATCCCACCGAGGCCCGTCGTAAGGCCGTCGAGGGCAAGATCCGCCGTATCTCCAACCTGCTGGAGGAGCGTCCGCGTCTGGGCGGCTCCGACCTGGTGGAGAACGAGCGCCATATGCTGCAGGAGATCGACGCCCTGGTGCGTACGAGCCCCATCGCGCTCAAGAAGCCCACGCCGGTCGAGGAAGCCGATACCATCATCGACATCTTCGATAACACGCTGTTCGACGTTATCCCCGTTATCTATCGTCGTTTTGACGATTGGGTGCTGGGCGACAAGGCCGGTACTGTGCCGCCGCTGTGCCCGGCGTTCTTCCATCCCGGCAGCTGGATCGGTTCCGACCGCGACGGTAACCCCAACGTCACCGCCAAGGTGAGCCGTGAGGTCGCCGCCAAGTACTTTACGCACATGGTGCTCAAGCTCGAGGACAAGTGCCGCCACATCGGCCGCAACCTCACGCTCGAGGCTACCTACAGCAAGCCGTCGGCCGAGCTCATTAACCTGTGGAACCATCAGGTCGAGATGAGCCCTCGGTACACGGCCCGCGCCGAGCTGATCTCCGAGCACGAGCCGCATCGCGCCGTCATGCTCGTCATGGCCGACCGTCTGAACGCCACCGTGCGCCGTATCACCGACACCATGTACCACAGCGCCGACGAGTTCCTGGATGACCTGCGCGTCGTCCAGCGTTCGCTGGCCGCCTGCGGTGCCGTCCGTGCCGCCTACGGCCCGGTCCAGACCATCATCTGGCAAGTCGAGTCCTTCGGCTTCCATATGGTCGAGATGGAGTTCCGTCAGCACTCCGTGGTGCATGCCCGCGCCCTCAAGGATATCCACGAGAACGGTATCCATGGCGACCTGCAGCCCATGACGCGCGAAGTCATCGATACCTTCCGTGCCATCGGCTCCATCCAAAAGCGCTACGGCAAGAAGATGGCGCACCGCTACATCATCTCGTTTACCAAGAGCGCCCAGCATGTGGCTGACGTCTTCGAGCTGGCCCACCTGTCCTTCGCACACGAGGAAGATGTCCCCGAGCTCGACGTGATCCCGCTATTCGAGCAGCTCGAGGACCTCGAGGGCTGCGTCGACGTGCTCGACCAGATGCTTACGCTGCCCGTGGTGCAGAAGCGTCTTGCCCAGACCAACCGCCGCATGGAGGTTATGCTGGGCTATTCCGACTCCTCCAAGGACGCCGGTCCTACCACGGCCATGCTCGCGCTGCATTCCGCGCAGGAGCGCATTGCCAAGTGGGCCGAGAAGAACGATATCGACCTGGTGCTCATGCACGGTCGCGGCGGTGCCGTTGGCCGTGGCGGCGGCCCGGCCAACAAGGCCGTGCTGGCGCAGCCCAAGGGTTCGGTCAACTGCTTCTTTAAGCTCACCGAGCAGGGCGAGGTCATCTTTGCCCGTTACGGCAACCGCACGCTGGCTCAGCGCCATGTTGAGTCCGTTGCCGCCGCAACGCTTTTGCAGTCGGCCCCGAGTGTCGAGAAGACCAACACAGAGACCACGCAGAAGTTCTGGGATATGGCCGAGAAGCTTAACGCTGCAAGCCACGAGCGCTATCTGGACCTGCTGAACACCGAGGACTTTACACCGTGGTTCTCGACCGTGACGCCGCTGACCGAAGTCGGTCTGCTGCCGATCGGCTCGCGTCCCGCTAAGCGCGGCCTGGGCGCCAAGTCGCTCGACGACCTGCGTACCATTCCGTGGATCTTCAGCTGGAGCCAGGCACGCATTAACCTGGCCGCTTGGTACGGCCTGGGCACCGCCTGCGAGCAGCTTGGTGACCTTGACCAGCTCAAGGCTGCCTACCAGGAGTGGCCGTTCTTCCGCACGTTCATCGACAACATCGAGATGTCGATTGCTAAGACCGATCAGCGCATTGCCAAGATGTATCTACACCTGGGCGATCGCCAGGATTTGTCCGAGAAGGTCTTCACCGAGATGCAGCTCACGCGTAAGTGGGTCCTTGCCATCGTCGGTGACGAGTGGCCGCTGCAGCGTCGTCGCGTGCTCGGCTGCGCCGTTCGCGTGCGTAACCCCTATGTCGACGCCCTGTCCATCGCCCAGGTCCGCGCCCTTCGTGAGGTGCGTATGAACCAGGACGAGATGGCCGAGGAGAAGAAGGCCGAGTACATGAGCCTGATTCTTTCGACTGTGACTGGCGTCTCGGCAGGATTGCAGAACACGGGGTAATCGATAGCCCTGTAGTCGTCCGGGCCCGCCATCAGTTTACTTTTAGGCACGTCCTCGGACATGCAAGAAGCCCTCGCTGCGCACTTCGTGCGGCGAGGGCTTCTTGCGTCCTGCGGAGTGTGCCTAAAAGTAAACTGATGGCGGGCCCTGCGATGTCCGGTCTTCGGCGGATTACTGCTGGGGGAATAATGGCGCGCTTCGCGCGTTTGGAAAGGGCTTCGTGCTGCGGAATGCATTCGGAGGGAAACCCATCGGGTCCCTTCGTCCTCGGTCTTCGGGGATTAAAGCTGATGAAAATAAAGTGCGCTACGCGCGTTTTGGATGGGGTTTATCTCGGTGGCGCATTTGGCGCTTCTCGCCTTATGACTGTTGCGGCCGCGGTCCCGTTTGGGATCGCGGCCGTTTTGTTGTGGGTCAAATATGAACGTTGTGTTAACGACTCGGTGGACGGTGGTGTTTTTCGGTGAGCGGCGTATCCTTCCAACGGTTTATCTAGTGTGTCAGTTGAAAGGAAGAGGGCGCTCGTCATTGTTTGAATGTGAACTACCGTTTGACCATAAGACGTTGCATCTAGAGCTCGAGGATAAGAACTTCGCGGGTGTGATGGAAGGCCATCAAAACGAGTTTAAGACTACAAAATCGCAGGAAGAGCTGGTAGAGGAGTCGCTTGCCAACCCTTATGGCTCACCTTCGCTCGAGGAGCTTTGTGCTGGCAAGAAGGATATCGTCATCATTAGCTCCGACCATACGCGCCCCGTTCCCTCGCGTGTGACGATGCCTATTCTGCTGCATCACATCCACTCCGCTGCGCCTGAGGCACGCGTTCGCATTCTGGTTGCTACGGGTATGCATCGTCCGTCGACGCACGAGGAGCTCGTCAACAAGTACGGCGAGGAGATCGTTGCCAACGAGGAAATCGTTATGCACGTCGCGACTGACGACAGCATGATGAAAAAGATCGGCACCCTGCCTTCTGGCGGCGAGTGCATCATCAACAAGATTGCCGCCGATTGTGATCTGCTGCTTGCCGAGGGCTTTATTGAGCCGCACTTCTTTGCCGGTTTCTCTGGCAGCCGCAAGTCCGTGCTGCCCGGCATTGCCAGCTACAAGACCATCATGTACAACCACAACGGTCAGTTTGTGAACGATTCCCATTCGCGTGCCGGCAACCTGTGCCACAACCACGTGAACGAGGATATGTTTGCCGCTGCCGAGATGGCTCACCTTGCCTTTGTGCTTAACGTGGTGCTCAACGGCAAGCACGAGGTCATCGGCTCCTTTGCCGGCGACATCCACAAGGCGCACGAGGCCGGCTGCGAGTTCGTGAAGAGCCTTGCCGGCGTTGAGCCCGTCGAGTGCGAGATTGCCATCACCACCAACGGCGGCTACCCGCTCGACCAGAACATCTACCAGGCCGTGAAGGGCATGTGCGCTGCCGAGGCCACGCTTCCCGAGGGCGGCGTGATCATCGATGTCGCCGGTTGCGCCGACGGTCACGGTGGCGAGGGCTTCTATCACAACATCGCCGACAACGATCCGGCAGAGTTTGAGCGCGCCTGCATCGACCGTCCTAAGGACGAGACCCTGCCCGACCAGTGGACGAGTCAGATCTTTGCCCGCATCCTGGCGCATCACCCCGTGATCATGGTCACCGACCTGTGCGATCACCAGATGATCAAGGATATGCACATGACGCCGGTCAACACCCTCGAGGAGGCGCTCAAGCTCGCCTTTGAGATGAAGGGTGCCGATGCCAAGGTTGCCGTCATTCCCGATGGCCTGGGCGTTGTCGTCGCGCAGCACTAGTACGCGGCCTAAACGAATCGTTTATAACCGACAAGAAAGATAAGGTTTTATGCTTACCAAACTCCTCTGTGAATTCGGCGCAACGGCCCTCATGATCATCTTTGGCGTGGGCGTGCACTGCGATACCGTGCTCAAGGGCACTAAGTATCAGGGCTCCGGCCATATGTTTGCCATCACCACCTGGTCTTTTGGCATCTCGGTCTGCCTGTTTGTCTTTGGCGGCGCCGTGTGCATGAACCCGGCTATGGTGCTTGCCCAGTGCATCGTAGGCCTGGTGCCGTGGAGCAGCTGCATCCCCTTCATGATTGCCGATATGCTCGGCGGCTTTGTGGGCGCCGTAATCGCTTGGCTTATGTATGCCGATGAGTTCAAGGCTTCCGAGGGCGTCGTCGACCCCATTGCCCAGCGCAACATCTTCTCGACCAACCCCACCACCGAGGGCACCAACTATGCCCGCAACTTCTTCTGCGAGGCTATCTGCACCTTCGTGTTCATCAGCGCCATCCTTGCTGCCGCTAGCCGCGCCGGCGAGAACGTTCTGATGCTCGCCATCTGCGTCGGCCTGATCGTTTGGGCCGTTGGCATGGGCATGGGCGGCATCACCGGCTTCGCCATGAACCAGGCTCGTGACCTTGGTCCTCGCATGGCCTATCAGGTGCTGCCGATTAAGAACAAGGCCGACAACAACTGGAAGTACGGCCTGCTTGTTCCTGGCATCGCACCGTTTATCGGTGCCGCTCTGGCCGCACTGTTTGTGCACGGTTTCTTGGGCATGTTCTAGCCCAAGGCTACATAGGTTGTTCGCCGTCCGCATGGGGTAACTTCCCAGCGCGTCTTCGGACATGCAAAAAGGCTCGCTGCGCACTTTGTGCGGCGAGCCTTTTTGCGTCCTGCGGAGTGCGCTGGGAAGTTACCCCATGCGGACGGCTGCGGGGTCTTCGTTGCGTTCGTGCAAGCAACCCAACATATATATCTGAATTTGGATGGGAGGGGCTTGTTGCTGGTAGGGGCGTTGGGCTGTTGTTGACACTTTGGGATGGATTGTGCTTTGGGTTGGGGCGGGGCTTTGAGATGAGGGCGGAACTTTGGGATGAGGGGTTTACTTAGTTGAAGAGGGGTTTTATGGCTGAGAGGTAGTCTTTGGCTACGTTGGCTTTGTCTGCTTGAAAGTTGTGCCAGGCCCACCATTGGACGGTGGCTACGAAGCTTGAGGCTATGTGGTGTAGTAAGAAGCTGCGGTCCATGGTGCCGGCAGGACCTGCGGGGTCGACGGGGACGGTTTCGGCTGCTCGTGACATGATGGTCTTGCGTAAGCAGTCGGCAAAGACGCGTGAGCCGGCGCCGGCTACGAGGGCGCGTACGCCCTGGCGGCGCTCCCAGAGGTTGTTGAGGATATGCTCGACCTGCACGAGTGGGTCGTCGAGGGGCGTACCGTCATCGTCGAGGGCATGGGTGCAGATATCGCACACGAGCTCAGCGAGTAGGTCATCTTTGCTCTTGAAGAGGCCGTAGAACGTGGCCCGACCCACATGGGCGCGAGCGATGATGTCACCGACGGTGATCTTGCCGTAGTCCTCTTCGCGCAGCAGCTCGGAGAACGCCGTAACGATGGCGGCGCGGCTTTTTGCCTTGCGGGCATCCATGGCTAGGCGTCCGCGTGAACGAGCAGGCAGCGGAGCGTACCGGAACAACCCTCGTAGGGGCGCTTGCCGGCGCCGTAGCCGACGGCTTCGATGCGGTAGCGTGAGGGCAGTTGGTCGGACGTGCGCAGCGCGGTGACGATGGCGGCGCCCGTGGGCGTCACGATCTCGCCGGCGACCGGTGCAGGCGTGAGGGCGATATTGCCCGCCTGGCACAGGTTGACGACAGCGGGGACGGGAATGGGCATGAGACCGTGGGCGCAGCGAATGGTGCCGTGGCCCTCGGAAAGCGACTCGACCACGATGTCCTCAATACCCAGGTCGTCGAGGCAGATGGCGACCGAGCAGACGTCGACGATGGAGTCGACGGCGCCCACCTCGTGAAACAGGACGGTGTCGGGCGTTTTGCCGTGAGCCTTGGCCTCGGCAGCAGCGAGTACGGAAAAAATGGCGAGGGCGCGACGCTTGGCGCCATCGCTTAGCTGCGAGCCATCGATGATGGCGGTGATGTCCGCCAAAGAACGGTGGTGATGGTGGTGGGCGTGATGATGGCCCTCGTGGCCATGACCGTGGGCCTCATGGTCATGGTCGTGGCAGTGCTCGTGCTCGCCATGGTCATGATGGTGGTGTTCGTGTTCGTGCATATGCTCGACAGCTGCTTCGTTGCCGTAGAGCCAGGCCATATCGTGATCGTGGTTCTCGAGCTCCTCTGCAAGCTGGACATCGAAATCGCAGGCGTCGATGCCGTGCTTGTTTACGCGCGTCACGGCAATCGAAAAGCCGTCGACCGGCAGCGTGGCGAGCTGCTCGTGCAGATGCTCCTCGCTGGCGCCCAGGTCGAGCAGGGCCGCGACGGTCATATCGCCGCTGATGCCCGAGGTGCCGTCGATGATAAGCGTATGCTGATGGTTGGACATGGAATGCTCCTTAGCGGGCGCGGGGTGTGCCGGCGCTCAGATGATTGATAAGACTTGCCTGGTATGCGGCACCAAAGCCGTTGTCGATATTGACGACCGAAACGCCGCTGGCGCAGGAGTTGAGCATGGCGAGCAGTGCGGCTACGCCACCAAAGCTCGCGCCGTAGCCCACGCTGGTGGGAACGGCAATGACCGGACAGCTCACCAGGCCGCCGATAACGCTCGCCAGCGCGCCTTCCATGCCGGCGATGGCGATGACCACCTGCGCCTGGGCAAGTTCCTCGGCATGCGCGAGCAAGCGGTGCAGGCCGGCGACGCCTACGTCGTAGAGGCGGTCGACCTCGTTGCCATAGAACTCGGCCGTCAACGCGGCTTCCTCGGCGACGGGCAAGTCGCTCGTGCCGGCGCAGGCGACGACGATGCGTCCGTTACCGGTGGGGGAGGGCTTGCCGCCCACGAGGGCGAGCTGCGCGTCCGGGACATATCCCAGGTCGATGCCGTTGTCGAGGAGCTCCGAGATGCGGGCTGCTTTTTCGCTGTCCAGGCGTGTGACCAGGATGCGCTCCTGGCCGGCATCGCGCAGCGCTTCGATAATGGCGGCAATCTGCTTGGCGGTTTTACCCGCACCGTAGACAACCTCGCCGGCTCCCTGGCGCACCCCGCGCGAAAGATCGAGCTGCGCAAAGCCCAAATCGGCGGTCGGAGCCGTCTGGATGCGCGTAAGGGCGTCGGCGGGGGTGACTGATCCGCCGGCAACATCGCTCAGCAGCTGCTCTAGATCTCGCTTATCCATATATGTTCCCTTCGACGGCGCAAAGTCTAGCACTCAAAGGGTATGTTTCCGAACACTAAGACAAAATTGTTCGGAAACTATAGGACGGATTGATTCAATTGTTAGACGGATCGATTAGTCACGCAGGATGATGTCCATGGCGAGCATCAGGTTGCGCTCGTCGATGGCAAACGGGGCAGCTTCGCGCGTCTTGGGCTTGGCGCAAAACGCGATGCCCGTGCCCGCGGCCTGAATCATGGGGATGTCGTTGGCGCCGTCGCCGATCGCGACGGTATGGGCCATATCGACGCCGCACTCAACTGCCCAGTCCAGCAGCTGGATGAGCTTGGACTCCTTGGTCACAATGCCGGCAGCCAACTTACCGGTGAGCTTGCCGTCCACGACTTCCAGGCGGTTGGCCAGGCAAAAATCGATACCCGCGGCGGCTACGATCTTGTCAGCGATCTCGTGGAAGCCGCCGCTTACCACGCCGACCTTCCAGCCCTTGCTGTGTGCCGAACGCACAAGCTCCAGCGCGCCGGGGGTAAATGTCACGCGTTCAAAGGTGCGCTCGAACACGCTCTCGTCCAGGCCGGCGAGCAGCCCCACGCGCTCCTCGAGCGCTTGCTTAAAGTCCAGCTCGCCGCGCATGGCGCGTTCGGTGATCCGCGCAACTTGCTCGCCCACGCCTGCCTCCTCGCCCAACAGGTCGATGACCTCCTGGTTGATGAGCGTGGAGTCGATATCCATAACGATGAGGCGTGCAGTCATGGCGGGCCTTTCCGAGTGCAGTTGTATTGGGGCACATTGTCGCACGCGGCGCGCCTTGGCGACGGCCAGGCCGCGTCAATTGTTTCGTCTCCGTCAAGTCTTTGGGCGAGAACTACTTTTCCGCGGCACATCGACACAGGTGCGATAAGATAGAACGCCATGTCTGGCTGCGCGGTTTACGCAGGCTGGGCAAATCTGTACGACGCCGCCCGGAACGACACGGGGCGGCACAGATCCATAAAGGAGGATCACTGGTATGAGCCAGACCCGTCCCATCGACGAGCATTCCATGCACACCCGTACCTGCGGCGAGCTTCGCCGCGAGAACGTGGGCGAAGAGGTCACCCTCACCGGTTGGGTGAGCCGTCGCCGTGACCACGGCGGCCTTATTTTCTGCGACCTTCGTGACCGCGAGGGCATCACGCAGCTCACCTTCGACCCCGAGCACTCTGACGGCGACGCATTTAAGATCGCCGAGACCATGCGTCCCGAGTGGCCCATCAAGATCCACGGCGTCGTGCGCTCCCGTGGCGAGGAGACCACCAACGCCAAGCTCGCGACCGGCGAGATCGAGGTCCTGACCGACCACGCCGAGGTGCTCAACACGTCCGTCACCCCGCCGTTCCAGATTGAGGACGGCATCGAGACCAGCGAGGACACCCGTCTGCGCTATCGCTATCTGGACCTCCGTCGTCCCGAGATGATGGCCAACCTCAAGCTGCGCTCCGACTTTACCTTTGCCATTCGCGAGGCGCTGCACAACCGTGAGTTCATGGAGGTCGAGACGCCCTCCCTGTTTAAGTCCACGCCCGAGGGCGCTCGTGACTTCATCGTTCCCAGCCGTATTCAGCCGGGCAACTTCTACGCCCTGCCGCAGTCCCCGCAGCTCCTGAAGCAGCTGCTTATGGTCGGTGGCGTCGAGCGCTACTATCAGGTTGCCAAGTGCTTCCGCGACGAGGACCTGCGTGCCGACCGTCAGCCCGAGTTCACTCAGGTCGATATCGAGATGTCCTTCGTGGACCAGAACGACGTTATGAGCGCGCTCGAAGAGGTCCTGGCCGATGCCTTCGGCCGCATGGGTGTCGAGATGCCCACGCCGCTGCGTCGCATGAACTACTGGGAGGCCATGGACACCTATGGCTCCGACAAGCCCGATACCCGCTATGGCATGCATCTGGTCGACCTGACCGACATCTTTGCCAACTCCAAGTTCAAGGTCTTTGCGACTGCGGCAAACGAGGAGGGCTCTGTCGTCAAGGCCATCAACGCCAAGGGCGCCGGTGCCTGGGCACGTGCCAAGATCGATAAGCTTGCCGGCGTGGCCTCCACGTTTGGCGCCAAGGGTCTGGCGTGGATCGCTTTCCGCGAGGACGGCTCCATCAACAGCCCCATCGTCAAGTTCTTCTCGGACGAGGAGATGGCGGCTCTGCGCGAGCGCATGGATGTCGAGCCCGGCGACCTTGTGATGTTCGCCGCCGGCCCGCGCCTGCTTTCCGACGAGATCCTGGGCGGCATGCGTTCCCACATGGCCAACGCGCTTGAGATCAAGCGCGAGGGCCACGACTTCCTGTGGGTCGTCAACTTCCCGCTGTTCCACTGGGATGAGGACCGCAAGGCCTATGCAGCCGAGCACCAGCCCTTTACCCTGCCGACCGAGACCGACATCGCCAAGATCGAGGCCGACCCGTTGGCAGCCGGTTCTTGCACCTACGACTTTGTCATGGACGGCTTTGAGGCCGGCGGCGGCGGTATGCGTATCCACAACGCCGAGATGCAGATGTCCATGCTCAAGCTCCTGGGCTTCACCGAGGAGCGCGCCGAGTCTCAGTTTGGCTTCCTCATGGAGGCCCTCAAGTTTGGTGCGCCCCCGATGGGCGGTTTCGCTCTGGGCCTGGACCGCGTGTGCATGCTGCTCACCGGCTCCGACTCCATCCGCGACGTCATGGCGTTCCCCAAGACGGCCAGCGGCTCCGACCTCATGTCGGGCGCTCCGAGTGCCGTTTCCGGCGCCCAGCTCAAGGACGTCAGCCTGCGCCTGATGTAGGCAAGCGGCTACATATTGCTTGCAACGAGGGAAGGACGTGTGCTTTCCCTCGTTTTTTATACGCCGAGGTTGCGAGGGCATAGGGTGACCGGACGTCGCGGAAACTGCGACCCAGAATCCAGCCAAATAACGGGTCGCACTTTCCGGTTGAGCTTCTGGCGGAAAGTACATCCCAGAATCGGCGTTCGGAATGGGCCGGGCTTTCCGCTAAAGCAGCCTAGCGGAAAGCCCGGCCCAGTTTCCTACAGTGAGTCTCTCTGAACGAGCTGCATGTGCATGACGGTGGTGGTGGGTACGGCGCCATTGATCATATCGAGCGCAATGCCTGCGGCCATGTGGCCTTCCTCGCGAAGCGGCTGACGAATGGTCGTCAACGCGGGGACGCTGCGAGCTGCGACCTCGTGGTCATCGAAGCCCACGACCGAAACGTCTTTGGGTACGCTAATTCCTGCTTCGTTGAATGCGGCGATAACGCCGGTTGCGATACGGTCCGATCCGCATAGCACGCCGTCGGCACGTATTTCGCGCGCGAGCAACCGCCGCGTGGCTTGGTAGCCGTCTCCGCTGCTCCATCCGGTATAGATGACATTTTCATCCGGAAGGCTTTCGCCCAAAATTGCACGGTAGCCGCGAAGGCGGTCGATGACGGCGGGGTTATCCTGCGGCCCCAGCACGGCAACGATGTCCTTGCGTCCGCGATCTTTCATAGCGAGCGCCGCAAAGCGTCCGCCCTCTTCGTCGTCGGAGTAGACCGTCGAGAACACGTCGCGATAGGGATGGCCCTCGAGCTGGCCGCATAACACAGTGGGTACGCCCAGCTCGCGCAGCACCTCGAGCAGCTCACTGCCCTTGTAGGGCGAGACGTCGATGACGGCGTCAAACGAGCGGCGCTCAAAATGCTCGCGTGCGCGGTTGCGCTCATGCGAGGAAGATGCCTGCAAGATCACGGGCAAGTAAGACGACTCCGAAAGTTCCTCGGTAATGCCGCTTAAAAACTCACTGTAGGTGGGATCGCTAAACAGCTCGCTCAAAGGCTCGGTAACCAGCACGGCGATAATTTCCGTGCGTCCGACGGCGAGCGCCCGGCCGCGTGCGTTGGGAACGAAGTTAACCTTTTTCGCCGCTGCGCGGACACGCTTTTTAGTTTCCTCGCTAATGCGGGGGGAGTCGTTGAGGGCGCGCGATGCCGTGGAGCGCGAAACACCGGCAGCTTCAGCAACCTCGGCAAGCGTGGGTGCGGTGCGTGCTGGTTGGGTCATGGCGTCTCCTGTGCAATTGGGTCGGTGGGCTATCGATAAAGGCTAATGCGGATACAGATTACTATAGCGCGCGTGAACGGCGTCCATGGTATCCGGTGACCGGTGTCGTTTTGCAATCAAACTGCGACTGAGCACGGCATGTATGGGCGAGACATAGGCAGGCGCGACAGTTGCCTGTGAGTTCAAGAACGATGCCCCGTGCTGTGCACCTAAGCTTAGGGTGACATAAGTAGCATGGTTGTACAACCGGTTGCACCGTTAATCCGACAAAATCGACCGTTCGGCGGACAACCGGTTGCACAGATTTTTGTACCGCCCGTAAGATAAGGACAACCGGTTGCACAAAGAAGCACTACGATGACGAAGGAGCATCACCATGGACGCCATTAACGATTGGGAAAACCAAGCGCTCACCCACAGGAACCGCCTGGCACCCCATGCGTACTTTATGGGTTATGAGGCCGCCGATCTCGCCGCTACGTACAGCCGCGAGCTGTCGCGCGGATTTGTCCAGCTGTCCGGCTCGTGGCAGTTCCGCCTTTTTGAGGGCCCCGCGGCCGTCTCCAACGAAGCACTTTGCACGTACAAGCCCGAGTGGGATCACGTGGAGGTTCCGCACCTGTGGCAGGTAGACGGCTATGGCAACCTTGCCTACACCGACGAGGGTTTTCCGTTCCCGGTGGATCAGCCGTTCGTTCCCTCCGACGACCCTACGGGCGTCTACCAGCGCATCGTCAAACTTCCCGCCGTGCCTGCCGGCGCTCGCGAGATTATTCGCTTCGACGGTATCGAGAGCTACGGCGAGCTGTATGTCAACGGCAAGTTTATCGGCATGACCAAGGGTTCGCGCCTGTCCGCCGAGTTTGACGTGACCGACGCGCTCGTCGAGGGCGACAACCTGTTTGCGGTCAAGGTTCTGCAGTACAGCGATGGTAGCTACATCGAGGACCAGGACATGTGGTGGGCATCGGGCATCTTCCGCGATGTGTACCTCATGCAGCGTCCCGCCGCGCATCTGGTCGACTTTAGGTTCCGCACGCACCGCGAGGGCGATGCCGCTCTGATCACGCTCGATACGGTTGCCGAGGGCGCAAGTCGCGTCGTGTATACGCTCAGCGATGGCCAGAATGTGGTCGCTACGGGCGAGTGCGTCGACGGCCATGCCGAGTGCAGCGTTGCCGATGCCCACTTCTGGAACCCCGAGGACCCCTTCCTCTATGACCTTACGCTTGAGGTCTACGACGGCGACGAGGTCAGCGAGTACGTTCCGCATCGCCAAGGCCTTGCCGAGGTGACGGTCGAGGGCAATCATATCTACCTCAACGGCACCTACTTTAAGATGCATGGCGTCAACCGCCACGACCACGACGATCACAAGGGCCGCGCCGTGGGTCTCGAGCGCATGCGCCGCGACCTGGAGCTCATGAAGCAGCACAACATCAACGCGGTGCGCACGTCCCACTACGCCAACGATCCGCGCTTCTACGAGCTGTGCGACGAGTACGGCATCATGCTGGTCGCCGAGACCGATATGGAGAGCCACGGCTTCGAGAATATCGGCAATATCGCCCTGGTCACCGACGACCCTGCCTGGGAGCCGGCTTACGTTGACCGTGTTGAGCGCCTGGTGATGCAGGAACGCAACCACGCGTGCATCATCATGTGGTCGATGGGCAACGAGAGCGGCTATGGCTGCAACATCCGCGCGATGTACGCCAAAGCTCACGAGCTCGACGGTCGTCCGGTCCACTACGAGGAGGATCGCAACGCCGATACCGTCGACGTCATTTCCACCATGTACTCCCGCGTGTCGCAGATGAACGACTTTGGCGAGCATCCGTTCCCCAAGCCGCGCATCAACTGCGAGTACGGCCACTCCATGGGTAATGGTCCCGGAGGCCTGTCCGAGTACCAGGAGGTCTTCGATCGCTGGGATTGCATCCAAGGCCAGTTTATTTGGGAATGGTGCGACCACGGTTTGGCTGCTGTGACCGAGGACGGCGTTGCCTACGACATGTATGGCGGCGACAACGGCGATTACCCCAACAACAGCAACTTCTGCATCGACGGCATGGTGTTCCCCTGGCAGCAGCCGAGCCCGGGCCTTACCGAGTACGGCCAGGTCATCTGCCCGGTTCGCATGGCCTACGATGCCGAGGCGGGCGAGCTGACCGTCACCAACAAGCGTTGGTTTACCACCCTCGAGGATGTCTGCCTGTCGGCGGAGACCCTGGTGGACGGCGACGTGGTCTGCCGCAAGACGCTCATGCCCGGTGCGGTTGCCCCCGGCGAGTCCGTCCAGCTTCCGCTGGTGATTCGCGAGGCCGCAGTGGGCGAGACCCTGCTGACCGTGCACGCCTACACCATGGCGGCTCACGCCTGGTGCGAGCCGATGTTCCAACTGGGTGCAAGCCAGTTTGCCATCGCAAACCATCCGGCGCCGGCAATTGCCGCCCCCACTCGTCCTGAGCTTACGGTCGAGGAGACCGAGCAGGAGATTCGTATTCGCTCCCTCAACGGCGAGCTGACCTTCAGCAAGGTCAACGGTACCGTGAGCGAGTGGAAGGCATCCGGTCGCGACGTCATGACCTCCGGTCCCCAGGTTGGTTTTTGGCATCCGCTCGTCGATAACCACGCCCAGGAGTACGACTCCCTGTGGAAGGATAACTTCATCGATGTGATGCAGACGTCTACCCGCAATGTTTCTTGGAAGCAGGACGACAATGCGGTTGTCGTTACCGTGAGCCAGCGTATCGCTCCTCCCGTCCGCGCGTTCGGCATGCGCGTCGAGCTCGTCTATACCGTGCTTCCGAGTGGCCGCGTCGACCTCAAGGTTTCCGGCGAGCCCTACGGCGACTATTCGGACATTATCCCGCGCATCGGCATCTCCTTCGAGGTCCCCGGTTGTGATCGTGCCGTCGAGTGGTATGGCCACGGCCCGGGCGAGAACTATCCGGACTCGCTGCGCGCCAACCCGGTCGGTCATTACCGCACTACGGTCGACGACATGTTCACGCCCTACGTTATGCCCCAGGACTGCGCCAACCGCGAGGGTACCCGCTGGGTCGCCCTGCGCTCCAGCCACGGTGACGGTCTGGTCGTGACGCGTCCGAGCGACGCCGCTTCCAATCCGTTCTCGTTCTCCGCATGGCCCTATAGCTGCGAGGCTATCGATAATGCCAAGCATGTCTACGATCTTGTCCCGGGCGACACGGTTACGGTCAACATCAACGACCAGCTGCTCGGCCTTGGCTCGAACTCTTGGGGTTCCGAGGTGCTCGATTCCTATCGCACCCGTTTTGAGAGCTTCAGCTTTGAGGTGTCCCTGCGACCGCTGACGTCTGCCGATCTGGCTCAGGCGCTGGCACCCATTAAGGAGGCATAAGTCATGCATATCTTTAACTCGCGTGCCGATTTCGACGCCCAGATGAAGTCCGTCAAGAAGTGGATGCGTACCGGTCAGGCACTCGACGGCGTTTCTGAACTGCAGCACGATGTGGCGTACTCTATCGGCGACTCGCTGGTGTATTGGTGGGTGAACGCCCACGAGGCGGCTACTGCCGATCTGGTCGGTCACCGTCGCTACCATGCCGTGCTCGCCCCGCTCGACGGCAATCTGACCGTTGAGGTGGCTTCCAAGGCCGATCTTACCTGTACGCGCGCCTACAGCGATATCGATGATCGCGAGCGCTTTGAGGGTACGGGGGAGACCGTGACGATTCCCACCGGCGGCGTTGCCGTCGTCGAAATTGACGAGGCCTACCGTGTCGTGGCCGATGCCGCGGATCCCCGCGTCGTGGTGCTGCACGTGACAGTCGAAGGTTATTCCTTCCCCAACAAGTAGTATTCGTCCGCCTGGACGTTTGCTTCGCGCCGTTAAGGGGGATGGCTTTGTTGACTCCCTTTTCCCCATTCCCCTTAGCAGGTGCGCCGTCCGTGTTTGCACTTGCAGCTCGGACGGTTTTAGATGACATTTAACAGATGATTGGGAGGGCTTATGAGCTCTGAAAAACGAGGAACGATTGGTTCGTTCGCTCTGCTGGGCATGACGGTCGCCGCCGTGTTCGGTATCAAGAACATCATCAACAACAACGCGGCCATCGGCTTGGCAGCTGCGCCGTCGTTCTTCTTCGCCACGCTTTTGTACTTTGTCCCCTATACCCTGGTTACCGCCGAGTTCGTCGGCCTCAACAAGGACTCCGAGTCTGGCGTGTACGCATGGATTAAGACCTCGATGGGTGGTCGCTGGGCGTTCCTGACGGCATTTAGCTACTGGTTCGTTAACCTGTTCTTCTTTGCGTCCGTCCTGCCCAACGTCATCATCTACGCGAGCTACGTGTTCTTTGGTGCCAACGCCGAGCTTTCGCAGCTGTGGATCACCATTATCGAGATCGTCGTCTTTGCTATCGCCACGTGGGTTTCGACCAAGGGCGCTAAGTGGATCGGCTCCATTTCCTCCTTCGGTTCGACCGCGGCTCTCGGCCTGACCGCCGTGTTCATCCTGCTGTCCCTGGCTGCTGCCTTTGGCGGCGTTGAGTTCGCTACGGCTCCTACTCCCGCTAACATGGCTCCCGACATGAGCAACTTCGCAACTGCGTGGGGCTTCTTCGGTACGCTTGCCTGGATCATCCAGGGCGTTGGCGGCGCTGAGTCTGTCGGCGTGTTCCTTAACGACCTTAAGGGTGGCGTCAAGGCCTTCGTGCGCACCGTCGTTATCGCCGGCCTGACCATCGGCCTTCTGTATGCAGGCGCTTCGCTGCTGGTTAACCTGTTCATCCCCGAGGGCGGCGTTGCCATCTCCACCGGTATCTTCGACGTATTCGGCGCTGTCTTTGCCCACTTTGGCATTCCCATGGAAGTGTCTACGCGCGCCATCGGCTTGATCCTTCTCGCCGCCACGCTGGGCTCCCTCATGATGTGGACCTCTGCTCCCATCAAGGTTTTCTTCACCGAGATCCCCAAGGGCGTCTTTGGTAGCAAGATCGTCGAGCTCAACGAGCATGGCATTCCTGCCCGCGCTGCTTGGCTGCAGTTCGCCATCGTCGTCCCCATCCTGATCATTCCGGCCCTGGGCTCCGGTAACCTCGACGACCTGCTCATGATCGTTACCAACATGACTGCTGCCACCGCTCTGCTCCCACCGCTGCTGATTTTGCTTGCCTACTTTATGCTGCGCAAGAACTTTGACGCCGCTCCCCGTGGCTTCCGCATGGGTTCGCGCCGCTTTGGCCTGGTCGTTGCCGCATTCCTGCTTGTGGTCTTCTGCTTCGTGCTTATCTGCGGCACCATTCCGCTCGATCAGCCGCTGTGGCTGACGCTGGTCTACGACGTTGGCGGCGTGGTTGTCTTCTTGGGCCTTGCCGTGATGTGGTACAACCGCTACATCAACCGCCTGCGCGAGACCGATCCCGAGGCCGCCGAGAACGAGCTTCGCCCTTCCGTCCTCGATATGATGGAGTAGCGGCTAGGATTAATCTACGGCTGTGGAATAAATCGATTCCCTTTCCTAAGGAGGGGCCTTACGAGGCCCCTCCTTTTGTGTTTTGGGGCATGGTTTTGGCCCCCGTGGTCAAAAAATGCCAAATATGAGTACTGTTGCAAAAGAAGTGCCATATTTTTCGGCCTGCTCTGAGCGAAAATGGGCTCAAAATCGATTTATCTAACTCCCTTTAAAGGGCGTTTGACGGCTTTCAACCTCTTCGAATCGCTCAAGCTAGGCAATTTGCTCTCGATTTTGCTGCTACTAAATTTGTGACAGTACTCATATTTGCCACTTTTTGACCACGGGGTATCCGGAGGGGCCCTCGATAAGCATCTAACGCTACAATAACTACCACGTGGCTGGGTTTGCCGGCCGAATGTGTGATGTCGTGGGAGGGGACATGGTCGAGTTTACAAAGACGATTAAAGATCCGTTGGGACTACACGCCCGCCCGGTTGCGCTGCTCTATGACATCATTGCCAAGCACCGTAGCGACGTGTCGGTCAGCATCGGCGACCGCCATACCGACGGTCGCGATGTCATGGGCCTCATGGCTCTCTACGGCGAGTGCGGCGAGGACATCATCTTTCGCGTTTCGGGCGTAGACGAGGCTTCCTGCGTTACGTCGATCAGAAACCTCTCGCTCTAAGCATGACAGGGCGCGGCAAAGGACAGCTCTTTGCCGCGCCTTTTTGTTTCATATAGGAAACTTTTTCGAAATCTGAATAGGGACCCTTTCCAAAAAGTTAACCACGTGCTAGTTTACTAAAGCGAACATAGACGTGGTTAACTTTTATCGCGTCGATGTTGAGGACGAACTGACGTTAGGAGCCACTCATGTCTTGCGGACCGCAGATGCCGGCCATGCCGCTTTCGATGGTAAAAGCGGGCGAAACCGTGCGCGTGTCTCGTGTAAAGGGCAATGAGGACATGAAGCACCACCTCAAGGACCTCGGCTTTGTCGAGGGCAACGAAATCCACGTGGTGAGCTCGAGTGGCGCCAATATCATCGTCACGGTGCTGGGCGCACGCTTTGGCATCGATTCCAAGGTTGCCATGCACATCATGACCGTCGGTTAGTCCGCAGCATTTCATAAAAACTGAAAGGGGGACAAGAGGATGAAGACGTTGGGTGACGTTAAGGTGGGCGAGAGCTCTACCATCGTCAAGCTTCACGGTGAGGGTGCGCTTCGCCGTCACCTTATGGACCTGGGGCTCATCAAGGGCACTTCGTTCAAGGTCGTGAAGGTTGCACCGCTCGGTGATCCGGTCGAGATCAACGTGCGCGGCTACGAGCTTTCCATCCGCAAGGAGGAGGCTGCCGTCGTCGAGGTCCAGTAAGGGCTCGCGGCGCATATATCTGCAGATAAAGTTAGGTTTTTCTAACTTAATGCAGCATCTTTGAAGCACATTATCCAGCCTGCGCGGAGAAAGCAGCGCAGGCACACAAGGAAGAAGGATTGAATGGCGGATTCTCAGATCCATGTCGCGCTGGCGGGTAACCCCAACTGCGGCAAGACCACGCTTTTCAACCTGATCACCGGCGCCAACGGCTACGTTGGCAACTGGCCCGGCGTCACGGTTGAGAAAAAGGAGGCCAAGCTCCTAAGCGACAAGAACGTTACCATCACGGACCTCCCTGGCATCTACTCGCTTTCCCCCTACAGCCCTGAGGAGCAGTGCTCGCGCGATTACCTCATGAGCGGCGAGCCCGATGTCGTCGTCCAGGTGGTCGACGCCACCAACCTCGAGCGTAACCTGTACCTGGCGCTTCAGGTTATCGAGACCGGCCTGCCCGTGGTCGTTGCCCTCAACATGGCCGACCTGGTCGAGAAGAACGGCGATAAGATCGACACGGACAAGCTCTCCAAGAAGCTCGGTTGTCCGGTCATGATGATCTCGGCCCTTAAGAACAAGGGCATCAAGGAGCTGTTCGAGCAGGTCAAGAAGTCCGCTGCTTCCAAGGGCCAGGTGCCGGAGCACAAGTTCGATTCCTCCATCGAGGACGTTCTGGACCACATCGAGAACAATCTGCCGGCGAGCGTTCCCGCCAACAAGCGCCGCTACTACGCTGTCAAGCTGTTCGAGCGCGATGCGGACGCCTGCAAGCTCATCAACCTCACCAAGGAGAAGGCCGCTCGCGTCGAAGGTCTGGTCGCTCAGTGCGAGCAGGACTGCGACGATGACGCCGAGTCCATCATCACCGGCGAGCGTTACGGCGTGATTGCCCACATCATTGACGAGTGCCTCACCAAGGCTCCGGCAAAGATGAGCACCTCCGAGAAGATCGACCGCGTGGTTACCAACCGTATCCTGGGCCTGCCGATCTTTGTGGTCATCATGTTCTGCGTGTACTACATCGCCGTTTCTACCTTGGGCGGCACGGTGACCGACTTCACCAACGACCAGCTCTTCGGTACCGACGGTTGGTACGTGCTCGGTCAGGGCCGCGACGCCTACGACGCGGCCGTCGAGGCTGCGGGCGACAATGCCGACTCGGTCGACCCGGCACAGTACGGCCCCTATGTTCCTGGTATTACCACCATGGTCCACGACGCCCTTGTGGCGGGCGGCACCGAGGACGGTGGCCTGGTCGATTCGCTGGTCTGCGACGGCATCGTCGGCGGCCTGGGCGCCATCTTCGGCTTTGTCCCGCAGATGTTCCTGCTGTTCGTCATGCTGTCCTTCCTGGAGGACTGCGGCTATATGGCCCGCGTCGCCTTCATCATGGACCGCGTGTTCCGTCGCTTTGGCCTGTCCGGTAAGTCGTTCATCCCCATGCTCGTATCCTCGGGCTGCGGCGTCCCCGGCGTCATGGCCACCAAGACCATCGAGAACGAGAAGGACCGCCGCATGACGGTCATGACCACCACGTTTATTCCCTGTGGCGCTAAGCTGCCGATCATCGCCCTGCTCATGGGTTCCATCATCGGCGATTCTTCCACCACCGCCGCGTGGATCAGCCCGCTCTTCTACTTCCTGGGCGTCTTTGCCGTCATCGCTTCGGGCCTCATGCTCAAGAAGACCAAGCTCTTCGCCGGCCGCCCGACGCCGTTCGTTATGGAGCTTCCCGCCTACCACTTCCCGGCGATCCGCTCTTGGGCGCTGCACGTGTGGGAGCGCTGCTGGGCCTTTATCAAGAAGGCCGGCACGGTCATCTTCGCGTCCACCGTCGTTGTTTGGTTCCTGTCCAACTTTGGTAGCTACAACGGCACGTTTGGCTTCCTGCCTGCTATGGAGGGCATCCCCGAGGAGTTCATGGACTACTCCGTGCTTGCCATGCTGGGCAACCTGGTCGCCTGGATCTTCGCCCCGCTCGGCTTTAGCACCTGGCAGGCAACTGCGCTGACCGTCTCGGGCCTTGTCGCTAAGGAGAACGTCGTCGCCACCGCCGGTTCGCTGCTGTCCGTCGCCGACGCCGGCGAGACCGACCCGAGCCTGTGGACCGCGTTCGCCGGCATGTTCCCGACTATGGGCGCTTGCGTTGCCTTTGGTGCGTTCAACCTGCTGTGCGCTCCGTGCTTTGCCGCCATGGGCACTATCCGCAACCAGATGGATTCCGGCAAGTGGACCGCCATCGCGATCGGTTACGAGTGCGCCTTTGCTTGGGTCATTGGTCTGTTCATCAACCAGTTCTACAACCTGTTCGTTCTTGGACAGTTTGGTATCTGGACGGTTGTGGCCATCGTGCTGCTGGTTGCGATGCTCTTCCAGATCTTCCGTCCCATGCCTAAACATGCTTGGACCGACGAGGACGAGACCAACACTGCTTCCGCCGCAGTTTCCGCTTAAGTCCGAATAAGGATTAGCCCCTTTCCATGAGCCCGGGTGTCCCAGCGACACTCGGGCTTTTTGGTGCAATGGGGGACAGATTGCTTTGCTCCAGAAGTAAGATGTGGCGTTTCCGCAGATAAAACCGACCAAAACAAACCTGTCCCTTTTTGGCAGGTGGAAGATGGGGTAAAGTAAGTGGTGGTTAACTAGAGGAGGCTTACTATGGCACCTATCGATATTGTTGTGTTGGCTGTTATCGGCATTGCGTTTGTCGCCGTGTGCGTGCGTATCTACCGAAAGGGCACCTGCGCCGACTGCGCCCAGGGTGGCGTTTGTACGGGGCATTGCTCCAACAAAAAGACCTGCGCCGCACTTAAGGGCGTAGACAAAATCGCCGAAGACTTGGGCCGCGGTATCAAATAAAGGTCCAGGCACCCAAGCGCCTCGCGAGCATCCGTTCGCGGGGCGCTTTGCACATTTGGGGGAGAGTGTGGCGAGTTGAAGAGTATTTTTGGGTATCGCTAACTATGTGGTCAACGGCCCGCTCACCGTGGTCCATGCCGTAGCGAGCGCCAATCTCGCCGTCGAAGGCATGACCAACTACCTGGGCCTCTAACTCCATCCCGCCCATCAGTTGCGGTGAAATACAGACTGTTTTGGCCGTCAAAGGCCTTATCTACTCCGTATTCCACCGCAACTTTTTTGTGGGGTGGGCTAGAGACGCTGCATGCGGTACCCGACACCCATGTGCGTCTGAATCATCTTGGGGTGAGAGGGGTCTGCCTCGATCTTCTTGCGCAGGGTGCGCATGAACACGCGCAGGCTCGCCAGATCGCTGTCCCAGCTCGTGCCCCATATCTCGCGGGTGATGAAGGTGTGGGTGAGCACCTTGTCGACGTTTTTCGCCAGAAGGACGAGCAATTTGTACTCGGTTGGGGTGAGCGAGAGCTCGCGTCCGTCTTTCGTCGCGTATCCCGCGGCGTAGTCGATATGCAGCGGACCGTTGTCGAACGTGCTCGCTTCTGTCGATTCGCTTGACGCCATCGAGGAGCGCCTCAAATTCGCACGGACGCGCGCGAGCAACTCATCCACAGAAAAGGGCTTGGTGAGGTAGTCGTCTGCCCCTGCGTCAAGTGCTGCAATCTTGTCGGAATCTTCGGTGCGCGCCGAAATGACGATAATGGGGACTGCCGACCAGCTTCGGATCTTCGTGATGACCTCGATACCGTCAATGTCGGGAAGGCCGAGGTCGAGCATGATGAGGCTGGGGCCGTGCGACACCGCATCCATGATGGCGGCCTGGCCGTTGCAAACCTTGCTCACGACATAGCCGTGGAGGTCAAGCGCGGTCGAAACGAGGTTTTGAACGGTCAGGTCATCTTCGACCAGGAGGATGCGTGGCTTAGCGGCATTATTCATGAATCTCGATCTCCTCGGCGGGCAGGGTAAAACGGAAGACGGCCCCATGGGGGTGGTTGTCGCGAGCTTCGATGACGCCGCCATGCGCCTCCACGATGGAGCGGCAGAGCGACAGCCCAAGGCCGATGCTTCGACGCGAATCCACGGGCCGCGTATTGCGTGAGGTGAAGAAGCGCTCAAAGATATGAGGCTTGTCGCAGTCTGCCACACCCGGCCCATCGTCTGCGACGTCCACCACGACGAACGCACCCTCGCGACGTGCGCTGATGGTGACAGTCGAGTCCTCGGGCGTGTATTTGAAGGCGTTCATGATGAGATTCGTAAGCACCTGCATGATGAGATGGACGTCGATGCGTACCAGCAGGATGTCGTCAGTGTGCTCGATGGTGACGGTACGTCCATGCGATGCTTGGGCGACATGGCTGAGGGCGGCCTCGATGACCTCGTCGATGAGCTCGGATGTGAAGTTGAGGCAAATGGTGCCATCCTCGACGCGTGTGATGGCGAGGAGGTTCTCCACGGTATCGATAAGCCAGAGGGAGTCGTCGTAGATGGCATCGGCAAGATCGCAGCGTTGTTCGAGGCTGAGCTTCTCGTCGCTCTTCCGAAGGATTGCCGCAGATCCGGATATAGCCGTGAGTGGTGTCCTCAAATCGTGGCCGATGGAGCGCAAAAGGTTGGCGCGCAGCTGCTCGTTTTTCGCCAAGACCGCAGCCTCTTCGCGCTCTTGCGCCGCCCGGTCGCTTTCGAGCGCCAAGGCGCATTCGCCTACGATAGATAGGACGATCGAATGCTCGAAGGCTTCGATCTCGCGCCCCTCCAGGTCGATGCCGATGACACCGAATACCTTGTCGCCGGTGCGAACCGCGAGGTAGAGGCAGCGCGCCTCGGGCAGGGTCCGCGTGCTTGCGCCCGCGCGTTTGTTGTTGGTGTAGGTCCAGGTTGCAACAGCGCGCTCGTAGTCGGTGAGCAGCGACGCGGATCGGTTTTCGGTGCCAGCGGACTCATAGAGCGTCTTGCCGAGCGTGCCGTGTTCGGCGGTGTAGAAGACCACGTCGAGTTTTAGCAGTTTGATGAGTTGGTTCATGGCGACGCGGGCACACTCCTCCGCGCTATGGGCTTGCTGCAAGAGCTGGTTCGTTTCGAGGAGTACGCGCGTTTTGAATGCGTTCTCGGCGGAGGTACGGGCGTTGTCGGCGATGCGCGCAGTTAACTCGCCGGCGACCATAGCGGTAGCGAACATGATGCCGAACGTGACCAGATAGCTTCGGTCGTAGCTGGCGAGCGAAAACAGAGGCGTTACGAAGCAGAAGTTGTAAAGCACTACAGAGAGCACGCTCGATACGATCGTGCAGATACGCCCCGTCGTGGTGACGGCGGTCAGCAGGGCCGTGAGGATATAGAGGGATATGATGCTGGAATCGGCAAATCCCAGATGGCGGAAAGCCGTGCCGATCGCTGTGGCGACAAGAGAGAGGGCCAGCGTGCGAAGCACGTTTCGGCTGCTGGGCGGCTGCAGGGCGAGCGCATGGCGGCGTCCTTTGGGTCGGGAGGGCGGAGTCGACTGGTCTGGAATGATGTAAATGTCGAGGTTCGGGGCGAATGTTATGAGCTGTTCTACGAGAGATTTGCGGCCAAAGAGGGCCTGACGGACGCTGCTGTGCTCGCCCGTGCGCCCCATGACGATCTTCGAAATACCCGACAGGCGTGCGAACTCGGAGATCTGAAACGCGACGTCGTCGCCATAGACGGTTTCCATATGTGCTCCGAGCTGCTCGGCTAGGGCGATATTGTCTGCAAGCTTGGCGCGCTCATCATCGCTCATGGCTTGCGTGCGCGGGCTCTCTACGAACAGGGCGACGAGCTCGCTGCGAAACGCTTTCGCCATGCGTGCGGCGGCACGGACGATGCGGGGATTGGTCGGCGCCGGGGAGACACAGACTAAGATACGCTCCCTGGTGTAGTAGTCACGGTTTCCCAGCACGCGTGCGGCGTCTGTGAGGTGGCCGGTGCGATCGGCGCAGCGGCGCAGCGCGATTTCTCGGAGTGCGGTGAGGTTCTCGACGGTAAAAAAATGCTGTTGCGCTCGCTCGGCTTGTGCGGGACGGTAGACGAGGCCGGCGCGAAGGCGCTCAAGTAGGTCTTCGGGCTCTATGTCAACGAGCTCGACCTGGTCGGCATCATCGAAGATGCGGTCGGGGATTCGTTCGCTCACGACAACGCCGGTGATGGATGCAACCATGTCGTTTAGGCTCTCGATATGCTGAACGTTCACAGTCGTATAGACGTCGATGCCTGCATGTAGAAGTTCCTCGACGTCTTGATAACGTTTGTCGTGGCGAGACCCCGGCGCATTCGTATGGGCGAGCTCGTCGACAAGGATGAGCTGAGGGGCGCGTTCGATAGCCGCATCTAGATCGAACTCGCTGAGCGCAATGCCGTTGTGCTCAGCGAGTTTACAGGGCACGTTCTCAAGCCCTTGTGCAAGATGGGCAGTTGCCGGACGTTCGTGCGGCTCGATGTATCCCGCGACGACGTCGACACCTCGCCGCTTGGCGGCGTGGGCGGCTTGAAGCATCGCATAGGTTTTGCCTGCACCAGCAGCGTAGCCAAAGAAAATCTTGAGGTGTCCCCGGCTGGTTCGAGCGTCATCGGCGGCCTCGTCTTTCTCAATTGCCTTGAGGATGAGGTCTGGATTGACGCGAGTGTCCGATGCGTCGCGCTGCATAGCGTAGCCTTTCTGAAACGTTGCCCATGCGTGCATACGCGGTGAGGACGCCACTGTATGCTCGCGAGGTCGAGTATAGGCGCACTGCAGCCGCAATAGTGCTTTCTACCTGCATCTTTACGGCATCTTAAGGTCGTGAGCCCCGGCCCTCACGCCTCTTTAATCTCTAGAAGCGTTTACTGTCCCCAGGCGCTTGCGAGAGCAGACGTCCGAGACATCGGACCGCGCGTGAAAGGGGCGGTAAATGAACATCCTCATTCCCATCATCGGAGTCGTCTGCATTGGACTCCTTATCTATTACATCTACATTCTGATGAGGAGTGATTCGTAAACTATGGACGCTGCGATTCAGTACATCTTGTACTTTGCCGTGCTCGTCGTCCTGGCCGTTCCGCTCGGTCGGTTCATGGCCCATATCATGGATGGTGAGCATACGTTCCTGTCGCCTGTGATTGCTCCTGTGGAGCGTGGCGTCTATCGTCTGCTTCGCATCGACGCGGCAGAGCAGATGGGGTGTAGGCGCTACCTGGCGAGCGTGCTGGTCTTTTCGGGGATCGGCCTCGTGGTCCTTGTGGCACTTCAAGCGCTTCAGTCCTTCTTGCCAGGCAATCCCCAGCACCTGCCGGGTGTGCCATGGGACCTGTCGTTCAATACGGCTGCTTCCTTCATAACCAACACCAACTGGCAGTCCTACTCCGGCGAGACCACCCTGTCCTACCTTGTGCAGTTCATGGGTCTCACCGTGCAGAACTTCGTTTCCGCTGGCACCGGTATCGCGGTCATGTTCGCGCTGATTCGTGGCTTCCGTCAGGTCAAGGAGCAGAGCTTGGGTTCCTTCTGGGTCGACCTCACCCGCACCGTCCTGTATGTGCTCATCCCGCTGAACCTCGTGTTCGGCATCTGCCTGGCTGCCGGTGGCGTCATCTCCAACTTCCAGCCGGCTCAGAAGGCTGAGCTCGTAGAGCCCGTCGCCGTCCAGCCTAATGCAGACGGCGGCTGGAGCGTCCTCGACGGCGCCCAGATCGAGGGCGACACGGTCAAGGTCGACGGCAAGGTTGTCGAGGGCGCGCGCGTGGTCACCGAGCAGTTCCTGCCCCAGGGTCCTGCGGCTCCTCAGGTCGCCATCAAGCAGTCCGGAACCAACGGCGGCGGCTTCTTCGGCGTGAACTCCGCCCATCCGTATGAGAACCCCAGTGCCTTCACCAACATCATCGAGATGACCAGCCTGCTGCTGATCCCGGCTGCCTGCTGCTTCACCTTCGGTATCGGCGTCAAGAACACCAAGCAGGGCAAGGCCATCTTTGCCGCCATGTTCATCCTGCTGGTGATCTTCACCGGCATCATCGCCGTCAACGAGCATGCGGGCACCCCGCAGCTGGCCGATGGCGGAGCGGTCAATATCGAGATGACCGACGGCCAAGCCGGCGGCAACATGGAGGGCAAGGAGAGCCGCTTCGGTATCGTCACCTCCTCCACGTGGTCGGCTTACACCACCGCCGCTTCCAACGGCTCGGTTAACTCCATGCACGACTCCTACACCCCGCTGGGCGGTTTTGTCCAGATGCTCCAGATGGCTCTGGGCGAGGTTGTCTTCGGCGGCGTGGGCTGCGGCCTGTACGGCATGATCGGCTTCGCCATCCTCACAGTGTTCATCGCCGGCCTTATGGTCGGCCGCACGCCCGAGTTCCTGGGCAAGAAGATCGAGCCGGGCGAGATGCGCTGGGCAGTTGTCCTGTGCCTGGCAACTCCGTTTGCCATTCTGGTGTGCTCGGCCATCGCCTGCATGGTGCCCGGTCTTGCCGACCAGCTCAACAATGGTGGCGCGCACGGCTTCTCCGAGGTGCTGTATGCCTTCACCTCATGCGGCGGCAACAACGGCTCGGCGTTTGCAGGTATGAACTGCAACATTCCCTGGATCAACGTCATGCTCGGCCTCGAGATGCTGTTCGCCCGCTTCATGCCCATCATCGGTACGCTGGCTATCGCCGGCTCGCTGGCCAAGAAGGGTAAGGTCGCCGAGAGCGCCGGTACCCTGTCTACCACCAACGGCATGTTCGTATTCCTGCTCGTGTTCATCGTTCTGCTGATCGGTGCCCTGAGCTTCTTCCCGGCCCTGGCGCTTGGCCCCGTTGCCGAGTTCTTCCAGATGATTGCGTAAAGGAGGGCGCAGATTTATGACTATGCAAAAAGACATGATGGGCCGCGCGGTCCGCGACTCGTTTGCCAAGCTGGACCCTCGCGTCCAGATTCAAAACCCGGTCATGTTCCTGGTGTGGCTTTCAGCCGTCATGACCTCCGTCCTGGTCGTCGCTTCCATCTTCGGTGTGCGGGACGCGGGTGTGCCCACCTACTATGTGGTCGCCATCGCGGTCATCCTGTGGCTCACCGACCTGTTCTCGAACTTCGCCGAGGCGCTTGCCGAGGGCCGCGGTAAGGCTCAGGCTGATTCTCTGCGTGCGGCCAAGAAGGATGTCGAGGCCCATCGCATCGAGTCCGTTGAGGACAAGGAGCACTTCACCGTCGTTCCCGGCACCGAGCTCACGCGCGGCGACCTGGTGATCGTACGCGCCGGCGAGCAGATTCCCGGCGACGGCGACGTCATCGAGGGCGCTGCCTCCGTTGACGAGTCCGCCATCACCGGCGAGTCCGCCCCCGTGGTCCGCGAGGCCGGCGGCGACCGCTCTGCCGTTACCGGCGGTACCACGGTGCTGTCCGACTGGATCATCGTCAAGATCTCCAGTGAGCCCGGCCAGAGCTTCCTGGACAAGATGATCGCGATGGTCGAGGGTGCCGCGCGCAAGAAGACCCCTAACGAGATCGCTCTGGAGATCTTCCTGGTGGCCCTTTCCATCGTCTTTATTCTGGTCACGCTGGCCCTGTATTGTTACTCCTGCTTCTCGGTCGGTCTTAACGACATGGTCAACCCCACGGCCGTGACCACGCTCGTGGCGCTGCTCGTGTGCCTGGCTCCCACTACCATCGGCGCCCTTCTGTCCGCCATCGGCATCGCCGGCATGAGCCGTCTGAACGAGGCCAACGTGCTGGCCATGTCCGGCCGCGCCATCGAGGCCGCCGGCGACGTCGACATCCTCATGCTCGACAAGACCGGCACCATCACCCTGGGTAACCGCCAAGCCGCCGAGTTCATCCCGGTCGACGGCGTCGATCCCGCGGAGCTGGCCGATGCCGCCCAGCTTTCCTCGCTGGCCGACGAGACCCCCGAGGGCCGTTCCATCGTCGTGCTCGCCAAGGAGCAGTTCGGTCTGCGCGGCCGCACGCTCGAGGATAAGGGCATGGAGTTCATCCCGTTCACCGCGGCAACGCGTATGTCCGGCGTGAACTACGAGGGCAATGAGATCCGCAAGGGCGCTGCCGATTCCGTGCGCACCTATCTGGAGGCAGCCGGCGGCGTGTTCTCCCAGGAGTGCGAAGAGGCCGTCGAACGCATCGCCAAGGCCGGCGGCACCCCGCTGGTCGTGACCAAGAACTGCCGCGTGCTGGGCGTTGTGTACCTCAAGGACATCATCAAGTCCGGCGTTAAGGAGAAGTTCGCCGACCTGCGCAAGATGGGCATCAAGACCATCATGGTGACGGGCGACAATCCGCTCACCGCCGCGGCAATCGCCGCCGAGGCCGGCGTTGACGACTTCCTGGCCGAGGCCACCCCTGAAGGCAAACTCGAGAAGATCCGCGAGTTCCAGCGTGAGGGTCACCTGGTCGCCATGACCGGCGACGGCACCAACGACGCGCCCGCTCTGGCCCAGGCCGACGTCGCCGTGGCCATGAACACGGGCACCCAGGCTGCCAAGGAGGCCGGCAACATGGTCGACCTCGACTCCAGCCCCACCAAGCTCATCGAGGTCGTGCGTATTGGCAAGCAGCTGCTCATGACCCGCGGCTCGCTCACGACCTTCTCGGTGGCCAACGACGTGGCGAAGTACTTCGCTATCATCCCGGCCCTGTTCTCGCCGATCTATTCGGGACTGGGCGCCCTCAACATCCTGAGCCTCACCAACCCGTTGACGGCCGTGCTGTCCGCCATCATCTACAACGCGCTGGTCATCGTCGCGCTAATTCCGGCGGCTCTCAAGGGCGTCAAGTACCGCGAGGTTCCATCCGGCCAGCTGTTGACCCATAACCTGCTGGTGTGGGGTCTGGGCGGCATCGTGGCGCCGTTCGTATTCATCAAGATTATCGACATGCTGCTGGCCTTGTTCGGCATTGGCATGATGTAGACGGAGGTTTGTATGTTCAAAGGTATCGCATCGCGCGCACTTGGCGTGTTCGCGCTGTTTACCATCGTCTGCGGCCTGGGATACACGCTCGTGGTGACCGGCGTCGTGCAGCTTGCGTTTCCGTACCAGGCGAACGGATCGCTTATTACGGTCGACGGCAAGGTTGTGGGTTCCGAGCTCATCGGCCAGAACTTCGATGACGAAGCCCACATGTGGGGTCGTATCCAGAACGTGTCAATTGTCGAAGGCGAAGACGGCGAGCTCATGGCGTATGGTGCCCCGTCCAACCTGTCCCCGGCGAGTGAGAAGTATCGGCAGCTTGTGGATGCGCGCGTGAAGAAGATTCGCGCCGCCAACTCCGATGCCGATATGGACGCTGTGCCCGTCGACCTGGTGACGTGTTCGGGGTCCGGCCTCGACCCGGAGATCTCTCCGGATGCCGCCGAGTACCAGGTCCCGCGCCTTGCCAAGGCCACGGGCAAGAGCGAAGACGAGGTGCGCGAGATCATCGCCCAGTGCACCAAGGGCCGTTTCCTCGGCGTGTTCGGCGAGCCCACGGTTAACGTGCTCAAGGTGAACCTTATGCTGGACGGCGCGCTGTAAGTGAGGGAGTGGCGGATGAGGGCATGACTGACTATCTGAGCCCTCAATTCCACCCCGCCCATCGGTTGCGGTGAAATACGGACTGTTTTGGCTGTCAAAAGTCTCATCTACTCCGTATTCCACCGCAACTTTTTTGTGAGGGTCGGGATTGAAGGTGGGGAGTGCGAGCGAGTGCGAATGCGGCGGATACTGATACGATAAGTACGTTAGTAACTGCCGCCGAGCGGCTCAAACGAAAGGAAGCCTGCATGGAGTCTTCTGCCTATCCAATGCTCTTTAGCCCGATCAAGGTCGGTACGACCGAGGTCAAGAACCGCGTCTTTATGCCGCCAGTGTCAACCAACCTGGCCGATCATGGCTATGTGACCGACGACTTGGTCGATCATTACCGCGCCCGCGCCAAGGGCGGCGTGGGCCTCATCATCACCGAGGTCGTGACGGTCGAGCCCACCTATACCTATCTGCCGGGTGACATGTGCTGCTACGACGACACGTTTATCCCCGGCTGGGAAAAGCTCGCCGCGGCCGTCCACGAGTACGGCTGCAAGATCATGCCGCAGCTCTTCCACCCCGCCTACATGGCCTTTAACATTCCAGGCACGCCGCGCCTGATCGCCCCGTCCTTTGTGGGCCCGTCCTATGCCCGCGAGGCACCGCGTCCCATCACGGTTGACGAGATCCACGAGCTCACGCATCAGTTCGGCGACGCTGCCGTGCGTATGCAGAAGGCCGGCGTCGATGGCGTCGAGGTCCATGCGGCGCACGCCCACGGTATGCTCGGCGGCTTTTTGACTCCGCTCTACAACAAGCGTACCGACGAGTACGGCGGCTCGCTCGACGCCCGCATGCGCTTCCTGCTCGAGGTCATCGCCGAGATTCGCGAGCGCTGCGGCAAGGACTTCATTATCGACGTCCGTATCTCGGGCGACGAGTACACCGATGGCGGCCTGACCCTCAACGACATGATCTACGTCTCGCGTCGCCTGGAGAAGGCCGGCGTCGACATGATTCATGTGTCGGGCGGCACCACCATCAAGCGTGGCTCCGCAATTCCCGCCGCCGGTACGCAGCAGGCCTCGCATGCCGCCTGCTCGCGCGAGATTAAGAAGCACGTCAACATTCCCGTTGCCACGGTCGGCCGCATCAACGAGGCCTGGATCGCCGAGGAGCTGATCGAGGACGGCGCCGCCGACATCTGCATGATGGGCCGCGCCAATCTGTGCGATGCCGAGTTCTGCAATAAGGCGGCTGCCGGCAACGCCGACGAGATCCGTCCCTGCATCGGCTGCCTGCGCTGCCTGAACGGCATCATGTTTGGCAAGCGCATCTCCTGCACCGTCAACCCGGACGTCGAGCGCGACGAGGCCGGCTACGAGCCTGCCGCCGAGGCCAAGAACGTGCTCGTCGTGGGCGCCGGTCCCGCTGGCATGGAGGCGGCCTACATTGCCGCCAAGCGCGGCCATAACGTGGTGCTCGTGGATAAGCAGGACGAACCGGGCGGCGAGATGCGCATCGCGGCCGTTCCGCCGGCAAAGCAGGAGCTCACTCGTGTGATCAAGTACCAGTACCGTCGCCTGGCCGAGGCCGGCGTCACGTGCGTATTTGGCACTGAGCTTACTGCCGAGGACATTCAGCGTGACTACGCCGGCTACGAGGTCGTCCTAGCTTATGGCGCCGAGCCCATCGCTCCGGCCTTCATGCAGGGCTTTAAGCAGGTTATGACGGCTGACGACCTGTTGGGCGGCAAGGCTTTTCCGGGCAAGAAGATCGTCATCGTGGGCGGCGGCACCGTCGGCTGCGAGACGGCCGATTACCTGGCCCCGTTGGTCAACGACCTGTCGCCGGCCAATCGCGATGTCACCGTCATCGAGATGACCAAGACGCTCGCCGCCAACGAGGGCGGTGCCGGCCGCGCGGTGCTCATCACGCGCATGCTCTCCAAGGGTGTCCACGTGCTGACTGAGGCCAAGGTGACCGAGATTACCGAGGATGCTATCAGCTACGAGAAGGACGGCGAGGTCCACACCATCACCGGTGCCGATACGCTGGTGCTTGCCATGGGCTATCGTCCCAATACCAAGCTGGCAGACGACCTGGCTGCAGCCGGTGTTGCCACCCACGTGCTGGGCGATGCCAACAAGTGCGGTAACATTCGCGACGCCATCGGCGATGGCTACAAGGTTGCCTGCGAGCTCTAGTTAACCCTTTGTTGCGTGGGGGCCAGGTTACTTTGCGCTAAGTTGATGCATGTAAACCTGACCCCATTGCACCATTTGATAAAACGCAAGCGCTCGCTGCCTGCGTTTTATCAAAGAAAGATTATTGTCGAGCCTTAAATGCCTTTTGTTTGTGTGCCTTCCGCAATCATATTGCGGTTGTAGACCAGGTGCAGATACATCGCATCGTGAGCGGCGGTGGGGTTGCGCGTCTCAATGGCGTCGGCCACACCGTGGTGCGTGCGGATGGTCTCCTCGACGAACTTTTTTGCCCGTTACGTCGATAAAGAGGGGAACGGATGCCTTGAGCACACCCATCAGACGGGTAACGGCGAGGTTGCCGCCATCCCAGGGCGGCTTCATGGGGTAGCGCCCGTACGCATCGAATTTTTCCTCTCATAGATGTGCGGCACAAAGAGCCCCGAGTTCATACGAGCTCGGGGCTCTTTTCGTTTGGATTTCAGACGTATTGACAGACGAAAACAGTCTGCGTCCGGTATTGAGCCATACGAAAGCGAAATTATGCGTCTTAATTCCGTACGCAAATCAAGACGAAAACAGTTTGCGTCTTATATAAATCAGTACGCAAACGGTTTTCGTCTTATAATACGGTTATGAATGGTACGAAACGAGGGGGTTGTGCATATGGTTGTTAGAGAGAGCCCTACAGTCGAATACAAGGAAAGCGTTACGCCGACGTTTCTTAAAACGGTGAGCGCCTATGCAAACTATGGGACGGGCAAGATTGAGTTTGGCGTTGATGACGAGGGCGTGGTTGTCGGCCTTGCAGATCCGGTCGCAGAGTGTCTCCGCATCGAGAACATGATTAATGACAGCTTGGACCCCGCTCCCCGTTACACGCTCGAGCCCGATGAGAAACACGGGACCGTAATCCTTACGGTTTATGAGGGACAGGACAAACCCTATCGAAGCAAGGGAAAGGCCTACAGGCGAAACGATTCGGCAACGGTGGAGGTCGACCGGTTTGAGTATGGCAGGCTGACGCTCGAAGGCAGCAACGTAACGTTCGACGCGCTCACGTCGGCTCGCCAGGACTTGAGCTTTCATACGCTCGAGCATAAGTGTGTTGAACACCTCGGCATTTCCGAGCTAACGTCGGATATCTTGCGTACGCTCCGCTTGCTCGGCAAGGATGGCTATACCAATGCCGCGGCGATTTTAGCGGATAAGAATGATTTTCCAGGCATCGACTGCGTCCGTTTTGGCGATACCGAGGATGTGATCTTGGATCGCGAGGCGGCGACAAATGTATCCGCAATTGAGCAGGCGGACAGGGCGGTGGCTATGTTTGCACGCTACTACCGTTATGAGCGTATCGAAGGGATGGAGCGCGTCCAAACCGATCGAATTCCTCTTGAGGCATTCCGCGAAGCTGTTGCAAACGCTTTAGTGCATCGGACGTGGGACGTTCGAGCGAACGTTCAAATTGCCCTGTACGATGATCGCGTCGTTGTGACCTCCCCCGGATCGCTGCCCGCCGGTTTGACGACGGAACAATACCTGTATGGGCAGATATCCGTGCTCAGAAACCCCATCGTTGCAGAGGCCTTCTTAAAGCTGGATTACATCGAGAAATTTGGTACGGGAATTGCGCGCATTAGACGTGCCTATCGCGATTCGATCAATCAACCAATTTTTGATGTTCGCGGCGGCATGGTGGCCGTCACATTGCCCGTTACCGATGCCTTTGAAGGGTCCGAGGAAGAGGTCCAGGTTCTCAAGGCCTTGTCGGGCGGGCGAATTATGTCGCGAAGCGAGATTGAAAAACAGACGGGGCTGAGCCGCATGCGGACGTTGGCGGCACTCGAATCTCTGCTTGAACGGAATGCAATCGTAAGGCAGGGAACCGGGCGGGCCACGAAATACGAGCGCTCATAGTCCAAAAGAGCCATGGTACAAGACGGACCCCAAGCCAGCGTTGGCTTGGGGTCCGTTATATCCCGGATGGTAATGGGCCGATTATTGTCAAGTTATAGCAAAGTACAGCGACGTACAGCAAAGTATAGTGAGATATAGCAAGCCGTATAGCGCGCCTTGATTTTCAACCCTTGATTATCAACCGTCCGTATTTCACAGCAACTTATAACAGGCTCGGGGTGCCAATTTGGGGTGCAGTAGTGCTGCGCCACGAAAAGGGCCTATCTACTACGTTTAAGCCGCAGGGGTCAACCATAGTCGGTTTTTTCGAAAATCGACAAGCTGTCTACCTGCGGTTTTGTTTTCACGGTTTTCGGTATGGCCGAGGCTATCCGTGTTAACGTAATAGATGGGCCACTTTTGTGGCAAGGGGGGCCGATCTGCGGGCCAGGGTAGCTAAAAGAGCCCCGTCCCAAAAAGACTGATTGGGAGCTGGGGCGTGTCGATGCGATAGTATTACGTGGTGAAATTCGACAAACCGTGAGCTTCATCCGAGGGCTTTATGGAACAACACCAGCATAATCAGAGCCTGCAAGATCAGGCATACAACGCATTGCGCTCCAAGATCATCTATGCCGAGCTCAAGCCCGGCACGCGCCTTTCGGCGATTGGTCTGGAAAAGGAGACGGGAATCGGGCGCACGCCCATTCGCGAGTCTTTTGTGCGCTTGCGTGAGCAGGAGCTGGTGGAAACGCGTCCCAAAAGCGGCACCTATGTCTCAAAAATCAGCATGGAGCGCGCCGAGAACGCCTGTTTCTTGCGCGAGAAACTCGAGAGAAGCGTGCTCATTAAATGCTGCTCTGCCGTCACGCCCGAGCAAAAGCAGCGGCTCGAGCGGATTCTTGCCGAGTCCGAGTCGCTCGACCATAGCGAAACGCGTCGCTTTTTCGATCTGGACAACCTGTTCCATGAGACGTGTTTTGAGATTGCCGGCCGCCACATGTTGTGGGATTGGATGAAGAGCGTCAACACACATTTTGAGCGATACAACTGGTTGCGTATGGTGTCGCAGGATCTGGATTGGGAGCCGATTCGTCGGCAGCATCGCCGAATTCTCGAGGCCATTAAGAAGGGCGATACCGACGCGGCGAGCTACCTGGCAGAGACGCACCTGCATCTGATGCCCGAGGAACAGGGCCCGGTTATCGCCTTGCATCCCGACTACTTTGAGCTGTCGAAAGACTCGTCAATCTAGCCCATCGCCGCATCTGCTCGAGACACAAAAACGATGCTGCTCACCTACAGCGTTTTGCAACCGAGATTTTTAAAAAATGCCTAAAATGGCTCAGATTGCTGACAATTGGGAAACGGGGTGCGCTATGGCGCAGATGAGGATTAAGGACATTGCCGCCGAGGCGGGCGTGAGCCCGGCCACGGTCTCGCGCTATCTCAATAACCGCCCCGGGCAGATGACCGAGGAGACCCGCGCCCGCATCGCGGCGGTTATCGAGCGCACCGGCTATCGCCCACGTGCCGCCGCACGCAATCTGCGCAGCTCGCGCGCCAACCTCATCGGCGTAATCTTGGCCGACATCGCCAACCCGTTCTCCAGCGCCATGCTCGAAGGGCTTTCCGCCAGCGCCGCCGCGCGCGGCTGCTCGCTCATGACGGCCATTAGCGGCAACGACCCCGCCAAGGAAGCGGAGTCGCTCACCAGACTTATCGATGCCGGCGTGGACGGCCTGGTCGTCAACACCTGCGGAGGCAATGACGAGGCGATCGCCGCGGCAGCGGGACGCCTACCCGTTGTGCTGCTCGACCGCGATGTTGCCGATGGCGGCATCGATCTGGTGACATCTAACAACCGTGAGCTGGTCGCCGGCCTGGTAGACGCCTTGGCTGCTGCGGGCAGCGAGCGTCTGTGCCTGCTTACCGAGGCAAGCGATGACAGCCCCGTGCGTCGTGAGCGCGCTGAGGCGTTTGCCGACGAGCTCTCGCGCCGCGGCCTGGCCGGCGAGGTCGTCACCTTGGCGGACGGTGGTGCCGAGGGTGTCAGTCGCCTGGACGAGACCATCCGCGGCTATGCGGGTAAAAAGCTCGGCCTCATTGCCGTCAACGGCCTGGTCTTCCTGCGCCTGACCGAGGCACTGGCGCAGCTGGGTCCCTCGCTGCCGGCGGGCCTTAAGATCGCAACGTTTGACGATTACCCCTGGAACCACGTGCTCTTTGGCGGTGTGACCACGGCCGCGCAAGACACCCACACCATCGCCGAGCGCGTAATCGAGCGTCTGTCCGAGCGCATCGACGTCGTTACCACTACGGTGGGCGACGCCGCAAAGCTCGCCCCCAAGCGCATCGAGATCCCCGGTCACATCGAACACCGCGCTTCGACCTCGCGCTAGTCTGTGTGATATTATATAGACAATGTCATACAGGAGGTATCCATGGCTGCGTCTGTGCTGAGTGTTCGAGTGGACTCGTCAATTAAAGATTCATTTGCCGAGCTGTGCGAAGAACTCGGCATGACTTCGTCCGTTGCGGTCAATATGTTCATGAGGCAGATGTTGCGCGAGCGCTCGCTGCCGTTTGTGCCTTCACTCGGTAAAAGCTCTGCGAGCGAAAGCGCCGCAGCGGGCATTTTGGATACCGCTCAGATTGAGTCCGCCGTCCGCGAGGCAGCCAGCCCGATTCCCGCCATCAAAACCGTGATCCTATTTGGATCGTATGCCCGTGGCGAGGCGCGTGCAGATAGTGATATCGACTTGCGCCTCGAAGTCGATCGCGAGCAGGGCTTTGGTCTTTTTGCGTTGTCGGCGTTTGGCGAGGCAGTGCGCAAGGAAACCGGAAGGCAGGTGGACCTTGTCTCGAGCGATTATCTTGATGACGATCTTGCCGCGGTAATCGAGCGCGAAGGAGTGATCCTTTATGATCGCGCGTAAGTCAGACGGCCTCCGCGCCCAAGAGGTCTTGGAGGCCATCGCTGAAACGAACGAGCGCATCAAGGCTTTTGATATCACCGAGGACCAGTTTCTGCATGCGAATGACGTGCGGACGAGGGCGTTGGCGGACTCCCTTTTGATGTGCGCGCTTAGGGTGACGGAAGAAGCGGGCAAGTTGTCGGAACGCTCGCAGCGGCTTCATCCCGAAATTGAGTGGCGTGGAATTATCGGCATGAGAAATTACCTCGCGCATGATTACGGCAATGTCGACCGATCGGTTGTTTGGGATGCGGTGACGATGGAGTTTCCGGCGCTGGAACGAGCGTGTAGGCAAATTGTTTCCGAATCCGAGCGATAATCACTTGTCATACCAGCCTGTTCACACACGTTTTTTGAGCGCTTGATACGCTTTAACCCTGCGGAAACATTTTTCTGCGATAGTATCTGCGATATAGACCAGTCGAAACCCGCCCGAAAGAAAGGGGAGCGACATGAACCAGCAGAACATCGATTACGTACTCCGCTCCGTAGAGCAGCGTGATATCCGCTTTGTGCGTCTGTGGTTTGTCGACATTCTCGGCCGCCTCAAAAACTTTGCTATTAGCCCCGAGGACCTCGAGGTCGCATTTGAGGAGGGCATTGGCTTTGACGGCTCGGCCATCGAGGGCTTTGCCACGCCCGAGGAAGCCGATATGCTGGCGTTCCCCGATGCCTCGACCTTCCAGATTCTGCCGTGGCGCCCGAGCCACAACGGCGTCGCCCGCGTGTTCTGCGACGTGTGCACTCCCGATCGCAAGCCGTTTGCCGGCGACCCGCGCGATGCCCTGCGCCGCATGTTCCGCAAGGCCGAGAAGGCTGGCTATCTGCTCAACGTGGGCGCTGAGCTGGAGTATTACTACTTCCCCGACGAGCACACGCCCGAGCCGCTCGACAACGTGGGCTACTTCGATCTTTCGGTGAGCGATGCCGCTCGCGACCTGCGTCGTAACACGGTCCTCACGCTCGAGAAGATGTCCGTGCCCGTGGAGTACACCTTCCACGCCGCCGGTCGCTCACAGCACGGCATGAGCCTGCGCCACGCCGAGGCCCTGAGCATGTCCGACGCCATTACCACGGCCAAGCTCATCATTAAGCAGCAGGCTTACGAGAGCGGCTGCCACGCCTCCTTTATGCCCAAGCCGCTGGCGGGCGAGGACGGCAGCGCCATGTTTTTGCATCAGTCGCTGTTCGACCATGACGGCAACAACGTCTTTTGGGGCGAGGGCGACGAGAAGTACCATCTCTCCGACGTCGCCAAGCACTATATGGCCGGTATCTTGGCGCACGCGCGCGAGATTAGCGCCATCACCAACCCCACGGTCAATTCGTACAAGCGCATCACCACGGGCGGCGACTCCGTGCCGCAGTACGCCACGTGGGGCCTGCGCAACCGCGCAAGCATGATCCGCATCCCGGTCTACAAGCCCGGCAAGCAGCTTTCCACACGCATTGAGCTTCGCAGCCCCGATCCCATGGCTAACCCGTATCTGGTCAACGCCGTCACGCTGGCGGCTGGTCTCGACGGCATCGAGCGCAAGCTGGAGCTCCCGCCCGAGGCAACGGCCGAGACGCTCAAGCTCACCGGCCGTCAGATGCTCGAGGCCGGTTACGCGCCGCTGCCGCGCTCGCTCAAAGAGGCGCTCGACGTGTTTGAGGACTCGCAGTTTATGAAGGATGCCCTCGGCGAGCACATCCATAGCTTCTTCCTCAAAAAGAAGCGCGACGAGTGGCATAAGTTTGAGTCCACGATCACCGAATGGGAGATCAAGCACTACCTGGCGAACTCCTAATCGCGCTGGCTTGTCCCAGTACGATTGAGCTCATTTCTTTGGAGGCCGATATGTCCGAAAAGAGTGCCCTGTTCATGGCGCGCACGACGCGCTTCCACGAGTTTGCCCGCAGCTTGACGACCACCCTGGGTGTCGAGGTGAGTCTGGCCACCCCCGATTCGCCAACTGCGGCGCACGACTTTGACCTGCTGATCCTCGATTCCGATGGCATCCGCAGCGACCGCATCGATCAGATTGCCAAGTGGCTCGACGATCGCGGCGGTGTTCCCATGCTGGTGATCGTCGACGACGAGGCGCTCGGCACCCTGCGCCTGCCGAATCATGCGCATGCCGACTTTGTATGTCCCACGGCGACGCCCAACGAGCTCAAGGCTCGTGCACAGCGTCTGATGGGCGAGGAGGAGCCCGTCGCCTCCGATGATGTGCTCAACATCGATAACCTTGAGATCAACCTGGCCACCTACCAGGTGACACTCGATAGCGAGCCCATTGACCTGACGCTGATGGAGTACTCGCTGCTGAGTTTTTTGGCGACGCATCCCAACCGCGCCTACAGCCGCGAGGTACTGCTGCACCGCGTGTGGGGCTTTGAGTACTGCGGCGGTACGCGCACCGTCGACGTGCATATCCGACGCATCCGCTCCAAGGTGGGCCCGCAGATCGCGGCGCACATCACCACCGTCCGCGGCGTGGGCTATCTGTTTAAGGACTAGCAAGTAAATAGAGGGCAATGTGAGGGTACCGGAGATTTCTCCAGTACCCTTTTCTCGTTTAGGGCGAAAAGAAGACCTTTCACCGATTAAAAGTGTGTCAGTAAAAACAATATCAAACGTATAACACTATCTAGAGAATATCATTTAGTTACCGTATCTCCCTACTACACGGATGGAGGAAGAAATGCGTTATTCGAGAAAGGTGATTGTCGGATTCATAGTGTTGCTTGCCGCCCTGATGTCTCCAAGGTTGGTTTTTGGAGACGACGACTTGGTCCGTGTCACACCGCAAATAGCTGTGGAGCAAGCGCAGGCTTTCTTTGATGATGTATCGGATGAGCCGGTGACCGCTTGTGACCCAGTAAAAATGGTGAATTCCGATGGGGAATCAATCGGGTATATCGTTCGTGCGAAGCGGGATGACGTTAACTATGGCTACGTCGTATTTGATTCAGAGCGATCTTGGTGGATCAGCGAATACTGCTTGGCTCCGAACGCTCTTTTACCTATCGAGAGTGCAAGCGAAGAAATTGCACTCCTCGCATCCTCGGATAACGTCGTTGCGTTAAAGATTGACGAGCTAACTGTTGGCGTTGCCGACTTAGATAAAAACATTGTTTTAGACGCAAGTGGAAAAAAAGTACCAAATAAATTGTCCTCGGGAGGCAATCGCAGCGGATCGCCGGAACATTTCGATGACGTTTTTGTATCTGCCAAGGATTTGTATAAACAGGGATATGTTGTTGATGCGAGCAAAACGGTTTCGGGAATAATAACGCCAACGCAAACAGAAGTTATCAAAGAAACGGGGACTTATGCTTGCGCTGTTTCGGCAATGTTTGCAGTTAGCAGTCACTATGTGACTTTGAACCGCCTTAAATTGTCCGATTTATACTCGGAGCTTTGGAGGCTGTCGGGGACATGGGAAGAAGAAGAAAAGAAATATGATCAAGCGACTGGTCTGTACTTTACTCAAGGCAAGACTTCTCCTGATAAACCCGCTCCGGCCTTAAAGGAGTTTTGTGCAAGACGAGGCAAGGAGCTTGAGACGTCATTCGTTTGGTATCCGTCATGGGATTCCTTTAGGGTGAATACCGACTCGGGGAATCTGAGTATTTTCTCTGGAAGGCTCCGGTCAAATGGCAGCGGGCACGCAATGGCAGTTGTGGGCTACGTGGCAATGCATAACACATACTCGAATGCCAAGAAGTACCTGCTTGTTGTTTGGAATGGATGGACAAACCAGCTACAGTTTCTTCCATATGACGTATCAATTTACACGTCTCACGATGGCACATATTGCAAGGGTTGATTGTACTCGTGAACGGCGACAAGTTCATTCGAAGGGCAATGCTCCTATTGGTGCTTTCCTTTGCTTTGCTCACCGCAGCGAGCTTCTTTCTGTTAAGGGCGACTAATGGGGGAGAAAACGACACGGTTGTTGCAGTCGAGGTGCGCGCTCTATCGGATGTTCATAACGGGCAATTTGAGGCGCTTATGCCAAGTGGTTGCCGTAAGAGAATCGATATGCGCCGTAAGTCAAGTTCCGGATATGTCTCAGGGTTGAAAGCAGGTGATAAATGGATTCTAGTTTTTGTGGAAGATAAGGAACTTGACGGGACTGTTCTGTATCCCCATTCAGCTGAGAAAGTCAAATCAAGTAGACAAGGGGAATGAAGAATGATTGATAGAAAGCAGTTCTTAGGTCTGATGGCGGGGGCTCCTATTTTGATGCGAGCCGGGATGGCAGAAGCCGTGGAGTTGCCGGACGCTCAGAAGCGATTGACGCTCGTGGTCGACACGGTGGTCAGAGATGAAAATGGCAATGAAAAAACGCGAACAAGAAGCAGAGAGACTATTTTCACGCCAGAGAGCAAAACTGTGTCTGCCGACGCTATGGCCGGTGATGTCATAACAATCCAGAGGGAATCAGACGAAACGTTGCCGCTGCTTGCCAAGATTGAGCTCACAGTCGCTTATTATAACGATAAAACAGAAATTGAGATTCGTTCCGGAAAGTACTCGATAGTCCAAATCGATCCGCTTGTGATGTATGCAAACGCTTGGTACGCGCTCATGCAGAAGGATAAATACGTGATGAATAACTTCACGGAAAGCGAAGCATCATATGAAACGGGGTGGGAGCCAACGCCATACGACGCGGAGAAAGATAAGTGGACGTGCGGATCAGGCATGGGCGCGACGATTACGGACTTCATTAACGATTCAACATATAGCTTTGCTATCGACTGTTATATCGAATAGACATGACGGCATAAAACGAATTGGCCTATAAGCATGTCATTACTTAAGCAAAGCTGAAATCTTGGCATCTAGTGCTCGGGACTGCCCAGCTTGGGGTACAACTCAACGTGAACAATGATGGCCCGCCACATGTTTGGCGGGCCTTTGGTTATTTGACGAAAGGATCGCAGCTATGAGCGAGAACGATTCCCAGCGTCCCCAGGATGCGGGCAACGCCGGCGAGACCCAACAGCAGCCGCGTGTGCAGGTAGAGTCGACGCCTGCCGACAGCAACATTCCCTACGTGCAGGCCTACGACACGCAGACCGGAAAGCCGCTGGGCAGCCAGCAGGTTGTAAACAAGCACACAGTGGTCAAGACTAAGACCAAAAAGCTGCCGATCTTTATTACGGCACTCGCCGGCTGTGCCTGCGGCGCCCTGCTGGTCATTGCGCTCATTATGAGTGGCACGCTCAACATTGGCGGCGGAAAGAATGCCGTGACGGCGGGTGCTTCGGGTTCATCGACGCAAAAGATTACGATTGATTCCGAGGACACCACGCTGGCCGAGGCCGTTTCTGCCAAGGCGTTGCCCTCCGTGGTTTCCATTACCGCCACTTCGAGCGGCAGCCAGAATGGCTCGCTTTCGCAGTCTGCCGACGAGTCGGACAGCTCGGGCAGCGTCGGCTCGGGCGTGGTGCTCGATACCGAGGGCCACATCCTCACTAACAACCACGTGGTCGATGGCTATGACCAGTACGTGGTGACCATGGATGACGGCACCACCTACGAGGCCGAGTTCGTGGGCAACGACGCTTCGAGCGACCTGGCCGTCATCAAGCTCAAGGACGCAGACGCCTCCAAGCTCACGCCGATTGAGATCGGTGATTCCTCCAAGCTCAACGTGGGCGAGTGGGTCATGGCGATTGGCTCGCCGTTCGGCAACGAGCAGTCTGTCTCCACGGGTATCGTCTCGGCGCTCTATCGCTCCACGGCCATGAGCTCTGCCAACGGTAACACCATCTATGCCAACATGATCCAGACCGATGCCGCCATCAACCCGGGCAACTCCGGCGGCGCGCTCGTTAACGATAACGGCGAGCTTGTGGGTATCAACTCGCTCATCGAGAGCTACTCGGGCTCCAGCTCGGGCGTGGGCTTTGCCATTCCGGTCAACTATGCCAAGAACATTGCCGACCAGATTATCGACGGCAAGACGCCGGTGCATCCGTACATGGGCGCTACGCTTTCGAGCGTCAACGCGCTCAACGCCCGCACCAACAAGCTGAGCACCGATAGCGGCGCGTATGTGGCGAGCGTCGTTGAGGATGGTCCTGCTGCCAAGGCCGGCATTCAGGAGGGCGATGTCATCACCAAGCTGGGCGACGACGAGATCACGAGCGCCGATGGCCTGATCATCGCACTGCGCAGCCACGAGGTGGGCGAGAAGGTCGAAATCACGCTCATGCGCGGCAAGGAAGAGAAGAAGGTCACTGTCGAGCTGGGCTCCGACGAGGAGCTGCAGAACCAGCAGCAGGACGACAGCGCGACCGATACCGGCAACGGCGGTATTACCGACGAGCAGCTGCGCCAGTACCTGGAGGAGCTGCTCGGCCAGCAAGGCCAGGGGCAAGGCCACGGCCAGGGCTACTAACGAGCCGTTTCGCACATACCGAAGCCAGAGGGGCTGTCCCGCCAACACGGGGCAGCCCCTCTTTTCGTACTGATCCCTTGGGGACGGAGGAAAACGGATCACTTGGGGCTGACAAGGGGCCTGGTTCGGAATGGTCTGGACAGTTAGTTCAGATACGTATAAATCTGGGGCAGCTTGGGATGCGTTTTGAGCAATTATTGATTGGGATGGGGCTTGAATGGGTGTTTGGGAGGGAGAACGGGACGTTTACATGGTCTCGAGGAGCCCAAATTAGTTGAAACAGGGGTGTTCGTGCCTGATTCAGCTCTAGCATTTATACGTATCTGAACTAACTGTCCACCCCAATCCGACGGCTGCCGATTCGGTGCGGTTTGAGACCGCTATTCGGCCTCATTGCGACCGGTGGTACTCTAGTATCCGTTTGAAATCGAGCGAAGGAGTGCCGCTATGGAGCAATCGAGCCTGTTTGGTGACGGTGTGGATATCGATACCGAAACGCCCGCGAGCACGGATACCGCCGCACCGACCGACGCCCGTGCCCAGGCGGCAGCGCGTGCGGCCGAGCTGCGCCACGAGCTCGATTACCACGCCTATCGCTACTACATGCTCGATGCGCCCGAAATCACGGACGCCGCCTTTGACAAAATGCTCGTTGAGCTGCAGGAAATCGAGGCGACCTATCCCGACCTGGTGACGCCCGACAGCTATACCCAGCGTGTGGGCGGATACGTGAGCGAGCAGTTTACGCCGGTCACGCACATGGCACGCATGTATTCCATGGACGATGCCATGGATCTGGACGAACTCGACGCGTGGCTCCAGCGCACCGAGGATGCGCTCGGTGCCGGTAGCGTCACCTATACCTGCGAGCTTAAGATCGACGGTCTGGGCGTTGCGCTTACCTATCAAAACGGCACCTTTGTGCGCGCCGCCACACGTGGCGATGGCACCACGGGCGAGGACGTGTCGCTCAACGTGCGCACTATCAAGGACGTGCCCATGCACCTGTCCGAGCCGGCGCTCGTCCACATGGGCGCCGACCGCGAGCGCACCATCGAGGTGCGCGGCGAGGTCTACATGCCTAAGGGCAGCTTTGTGCGCCTGAACGACGAGGCCGATGCCGAGGGCCGCGACCCCTTCGCCAACCCGCGCAACGCCGCCGCCGGCAGCCTGCGTCAGAAGGATCCCAAGGTCACGGCGCGCCGCGACCTTGCCACCTTTATCTATGCCATTGCTGATACCGACCCGCTGCACGTCCACAGTCAGCGCGAGTTCCTCGATTGGCTGCGTAGCGCCGGCTTTAGCGTCAACCCCAACGTTGCCCGTTGCGCCACGCCGGCCGAGGTCCACGAGTTCTGTGCCCAGGCGCTCGAGCACCGCGGCGATTTGGACTACGACATCGACGGCGTGGTCGTAAAGGTGGACAGCTTCCAACAGCAGCTCGACCTGGGCTTTACCGCCCGCGCGCCGCGCTGGGCCATTGCCTTTAAGTTCCCGCCCGAGGAAAAGCAGACCGTCCTGCGCGAAATTCGCATCCAGGTGGGCCGCACCGGTGTGCTCACGCCGGTCGCCGAGTTCGACCCGGTGACGGTCGCCGGCTCCACAATCGCGCGCGCAACGCTGCACAACATCGACGAGATCCGTCGCAAAAACGTGCGCGAGGGCGACACTATCATCGTGCACAAGGCGGGCGACGTGATTCCCGAGGTCGTAGGTCCGGTGCTCGATAAACGCCCGGCCGATTCGGTCGACTGGCACATGCCCGAGGTCTGCCCCGCGTGCGGTAGCCCCGTGGTCCACGAGGATGGCGAGGTTGCCTACCGCTGCGTGTCCATCGACTGTCCCGCGCAGCTCAAGGAGCGCCTGCTCCACTGGGTGAGCCGCGGCTGCATGGACGTCGACGGCCTGGGCGACGAGATCGTCGACAAGATGATCGCCGCCGGCCTGATCCACGATGTCGCAGACTTCTACCAGCTCACGGTCGATGACATCGCAGGCCTGGATACGGGGCGCGTGTACGCGAGCACCAATAGCAAAAAGGGCGTTAAGAAGGGCGATCCCATTCCGGTAGGCCTCAAGACGGCCGAGAAAATCATCGTCGAGCTCAACAAGTCCAAAAGCCAGCCGCTCGGTCGCGTGCTGTTTGCCCTGGGCATCCGCCATGTGGGCAAGAGCGTGGGCGAGGTCATCGCCGAGCGATTCCTGTCGATTGACAAGCTTATCTTGGCGAGCGAAGAGGATATTGCCGAGTGCGAGGGCATCGGTCCCAAGATTGCGGCGAGCGTCAAACAGTTCCTGGCCGTGCCCGAAAACCTCGCCGTGCTGGAGCGCTTGCGCCAGGCTGGTCTGTCGCTCGAGGTCGACTTGGGCGCCGCGCACGCGCAAGCCGCGGCCGACGCTGGCGTGGCGGGCGAGCTCGCCGACGCACAGCCGCTTGCGGGTCTGACCTTCGTGCTCACCGGCACGCTCGTCAACCGCACTCGCGACGAGGCGGGCGCGGCGCTCAAGGTGCTCGGCGCCAAGGTTTCGGGTAGCGTGTCAAAGAAGACGAGCTATCTGGTCGCCGGCCCCAAGGCGGGTTCCAAGCTCACCAAGGCCGAGCAGTTGGGTGTGCCCGTACTGGACGAGGATGCGCTCGAGCGGATCTTGGCTACTGGCGAGGTGCCCCGGGCTTAGCGCATCGATAACCAAAGTGAAGATCCGCCCGGAAGCACGATGCCTTCCGGGCGGTTCTTACTTTGCTGGGGCAACCGGCACCGTGATCTGCGTTACGTAGGTTGCCGGGTCGTCGCTGATGATGTCGTCGATAAGGGCGATCTCGCGCGAAGGCCCGGTGGGCGCCAGGTTGTGCTCGCGCATATAGCCGAGCAGCTGCTTATAGCGCGGGGCTGCTTGCCCGTGCGTGCCGCGGAAGCTTATGGTCAGGCAGCGCGCGGCAGGTCGCGTCTCAACGTCGCCCAAGTAATCATCGGTGTCATCGAGCAGCAGGAAGACCTCGTCGTAGCCATCAAAGTCGCCGGCGGCGAGGCGTTCGGGCGCGATGCCCACACCCAGATTGCCCAGATAGGCAAAGGTTTCGTGCTGCCCCTGCTGAAGCTGGCGGATATGCCATCCCAGCGAATAGGCGTCGGTGGGATTGACGCGCTCGTGCAGCGTGGCGCAGCGAAGTTCGGGTTCCTCGATTTCGCTAATGGTGTCGAGATCAGCATTCAAAGCGCCATGAAGCAAGGCAAGCCGCTGGTCAATCTTGCGCGACATGCGCTCCAACTCACGCCGCCTGTGCTCAATTAACTCCTGTTGCTTGGTCAGTTGCCGTTGTATCAAATCCATATCGCGCGTAGTGACAAACTCGCGAATCTGCGCCAGCGGCAAGTCGAGAACGCGCAGGTTGCCGATGGTGTTGAGGGTGGAGAGCTGCCGCGATCCGTAGTAGCGGTACCCACTTGCCGGATCGACATATGCCGGCTCCAACAGCCCCATCTGCTCGTAATGACGCAGTGTGCCCACGCTTAAATTGAGCAGGCGCGCCACCTCGCCAATGCGGAGCAGGCCCTCGGTGTGTTCACTTGGCATGTCGGTCACAGGACCACTCCTTTCGGTAAAAACAGGGGAGAGGCGCTAGGCCCGCGTCGCCCCGCTACGCCACCAGCTTGTCAAAAGCCCCGCGCCGGTTGAGCACGGTAAATGCAATCACGCAGATGCCCGCCGACAGAATCGACCCGCACGGTGAGGCGATGCCCATGGGGAACAGCGTGTCGGAATAGGCGTTCGACAGCAGCCATGCGCCGGGCACGCGAATGAGCACCACGGCCAGCACGTTGTGCGCAAAGCCAATGTAGCTCTTGCCATACGCAGCGAAAAAGCTGCTAAAGCAAATGTGGATGCCGGCAAAGATCGCGTCGAAAATATAGCTGCGCATATAGCCGGTACCGGCGGCGACTACTGCAGCGTCCTTGGCAAAAAAGCCGATAAACGCCGGCGCCACCAGCCACATCAGCACCGTGATCAGGCAGCCGTACACCACCGAGATGGTCATGGCGTCCTTGAGTACCTGACGCGCGCGATCGCCCTTGCCCGCGCCGGCGTTTTGCGCCGTGAGTGCGCTGACGGTGGCGCCCATGGAGCTCGGCACAATGAACAAAAAGCTGATCATCTTCTCGACTAGGCCCACGGCGGCGGCGTCGACGAGCCCTCGGTGGTTGGCGATGACGGTGATAAACATAAACGCCACCTGGATGCAGCCGTCCTGCACGGCCACAGGCACGCCGATCTTAAGAATGCTGCCGAGCACCTCGGGCTGGGGGCGCAGGTCGCTGCGCTTGAGGTGAATGTGCGTGCGATGGCTCCTGAGCCACGCGAGCGCGAGGGCAACGCTGGCTGTCTGTGCGGTTACCGTGCCGAGCGCCGCGCCCACGGGGCCGAGCCCCATATGGCCGATAAACAGAAAATCGAGTGCGATGTTGATGATGCATGCCACACCGATCACGTACATGGGCGAGCGCGAATCGCCCAGGCCGCGAAAGATGGCCGAGAGGATGTTGTACGCGGCGATAAAGGGAATGCCGACAAAGCAGATGCGCAGGTAGGCAGCGGTGCCTTCGACCGCCTCGGCTGGCGTGCCAATGAGTGCCACGATCTGCGGACACAGCGCGAGCAGGACAGCGGCCAGCACCACCGAGACGCCCATAAAGAGCGTGATGGTGTTGCCGATGGCGGCCTCGGCGCGGTCAAAGCGGCGTGAACCCACGGCGTGGCCGACGATGACCGTCGTTCCCATGGCCAGGCCCACGAGCGTCACGGTAATGATATAGAGCGTCTGCGCGCCGTTGCCCACGGCGGTGATGCCGGCGGCGCCGCTAAACTGTCCCATCATGTACAGGTCGGCCATGCCGTAGAGCATCTGCAAAAAGTACGAGAGCATATAGGGTAGGGCAAAGACCGCAATGGTCTTGAGGACATTGCCGCGTGTGAGGTCGTGTTCCATGGGCGGGGCACTTTCTGGCTTGGGTCGTTTAACTACCAGTGTAGTGAAAACCCTACAACGATTGTAGAGTCAAGGTTTGTGTCGGCAGTGGGGCGAAAAAAGTCACGCTCCGAGCGCGGTCATTTCCAATTGAATACGGGCACGCGCCCTGCAAAGTACGATGCTTTGACCCTCCATGCCCCTTACCTCGCCTCAAACCGTCCCAACATTCGACGTTTTTTGCCAATATCGGGAAAAGCATCGAATGTTGGGACGGTTTTTCTGTCGCTCGACGGGACGGAACCGCTTTCTTGCACGCAAAGGTGTGCGAAGCCGCGTGCAGGGGAATAAGGTTGGTTATCCGACTCATTGGAGGGTTCATGGACCTGCCGATCGTCCTGTCCCATAAGACCGCCTGGCTGTACCACAACGTGGCGCGTCCGTGCGAGCCGCTCTCGCGAGCAAGTAGCCTATACGATGAGGATTCGTTTGCCAGCGAGGCGGAGCCAGCCGAAGCACTGCCCAAACTGGGGCTAGATACCAAGGGGCTGAGAATTTCTGCAGCGGTTGAGATTGTCACCGATTATCTGGTCTCACTTGGTGTTCCACGTGAGGAGCTCGACCGCATTGACACGTTGGTTGGCTTTGATTTTGAGCGCTCTCGGCCGGCGGGCCTTCGACGCCACGTGTTTGGAGCGCCTATACCTTCGGATCATCTTATCGAGGTGGCAGAAGGTCTCTTGGTGGTTGACGAGGCCATGTGCTTTGTTCAGGCGGGCTCGTGGATGAGCGAGCTCGAGCAGCTGGAGTATGGCTATGAAATCTGCGCCCGATACCATTTGAATCATCTGTCGACAGGCAAATATATCGAGATGGGGCAGAGGCATACCGTTGCCGACTTGATAACTTATTGCAGTGAGAACCGATGTCGACAGGGGACCGCACGCGCGGCCACCGTGCTCAAGCGCGTGCACGATGGCGCGCGGTCGCCCATGGAGACGGCTACCGCAATCCTGGTCGTCGCGAAGCGTTCCCAGGGAGGGCTGGGATACACCAAAATCGAGCTCAACCATCGGGTCGATGTCCCCAGCGAGTTCAAATACCTTGCTAAGGCCGGGTATTTCGAGATCGACGTATATGCGCCTGCGAGCGGTACGGGGATTGAATACAACGGCTCGGACCATCTTGATAAACAGCGCAGCGCGTCGGATGCGGAGCGTATGACCGTGCTGAGCGCGCTGGGCTTTAGGATGATCGTCCTCACCGGGACTCAGTTTGCCCGTCAGCTGCAATTGCACCGGGCGATGAACGCTATCGCACTCGCTATGGGCATCAAGTGCGACCGAAGCGAGGCATTCCAGAAACGGCAGAATGACCTGCGGGAGTTCGTGATTCGCAACTGGAGTGGGGACCTCTAGGGACACTTTGGCCCTTCTGCTGGGTGCTGTGAGCGGACAAACCGTCCCAACGTTCGACGTTTTTTGCCAAAATTGGAAAAAGCATCGAATGTTGGGACGGTTTGGGTGCCGAGGATGGGCTCGTGCCGAGGATGGGCTCGTGCCGAGGATGGGCTCGTGCCGAGGATGGGGCCCGGAACGTCGACCTTGCTCGCGGGGCCCTTGTGTCGTACGCATGTCGACCCAATTCCCGCGTGAGGTACTATATTCCCTAAAGAATAAAGACCTGCACGAGGGGAGGACTGCGTGGACGGGCGCGTGCAACATGACGGTTTTGGCCGCGACATCAACTACCTGCGCATTGCCGTTACCGACAAGTGCAATTTCCGCTGTATTTACTGCATGCCGGCCGACGGCGTGGCGCCCCGCGCGCACGACGAGCTGCTCAGCGCCGAGGAAATCGCCCGCTTTGTGCGCCTGGTGGCAGGGGAAGGCATTCGCCGCGTGCGCCTGACGGGTGGCGAACCGCTGGTAAGCCGCCGTATCATCCCGCTCATTCGCGACATCCGCGCGATTCCGCAGATCGAGGACATCTCGCTCACCACCAACGGCGCCTTGCTGCCCAAGCTGGCGCCACAGCTCAAAGACGCCGGGCTTAACCGCGTCAACATTTCGCTCGACACACTCGACCCTACGCTCTTTGGAAAGATCACGCGCCTGGGTCGGCTCGAGCAGACCATGACTGGCATCGACGCGGCGCTGGCTTGGGGCTTTGAGCCCGTTAAGGTCAACTGCGTCGTTGTGCGCCGGCTCAACCAGGATGTGGCGGCCCTCGCACGTCTGACCGTCGACCGCCCCATCCACCTGCGCTTTATCGAATACATGCCCATCGGCGACGAGCGCACGAGCTCGCATTGCGCCGTGGACCCTCACGCTCCCACGCTCAATCCCGAGCTGTGGGACGCGAGTGACACCGTGCCGAGCGACGAGCTGCGGGCGCGCATCAACGCTGGGGCCGCCGCGGTGGGTCTGGGCGAGCTCGAGCCGCTCGACATCAACGACGTTCCTGCCGGTGCGGGCCCTGCGCGCTATTGGCGTATTCCGGGTGCGGCGGGAACGGTCGGCTTTATTAGCGCCATGTCCAACCATTTTTGCGCGAGTTGCAACCGCCTGCGCCTGACGGCCGATGGCAACGTGCGTCCGTGCCTGTTCAGCGATGCCGAGTATTCGGTGCGCGACGCCCTGCGCCGTGGTGATGATATGCAGGTACTTTCGATTTGGCGCGATGCCGTGGCCCACAAACCGCAGGAACACGCGATAATTGAGGGCACGCAACGATTTATGTCCCAAATCGGAGGATGATCATATGGCCAAGAGCAGGTACGCCGATGCCACCAAGGCCGCTCGCAGGGCCGCGATGTCTGCCCACAAAGTCACGGCTGTGGCCAGCGATGCCGTTGCAGGCACGCAGCCGACTGCCGGTGCTGCCATCGAGCCCGCTCGCGACGCCCGTCGCGACGAGCTGACGCACGTGGACGCCAAGGGCGAGGTACGCATGGTCGACGTGTCCGACAAGGCCGAGACCCATCGCATTGCCATCGCCGAGGGCACCATCCTCATGCATCCCGAGACGCAGGCCATGGTGCTGCAGGACCGCGCCAAAAAGGGCGACGTGCTTGCCTGCGCGCGCGTGGCGGGCATCATGGCCATCAAACGCACGAGCGATATCATCCCCATGTGCCATCCGCTGCTCATTACCAAGAGTAAGTGCGACATTGCGCCCATCGTTCCGGCGGGGACGCCGGCCGAGGACGTGCCCGAGGGCTGGGCGCCGGCGCGCACGGACGGGCAGGTTGGCTTTCACGTACTGGTCACGGCCGGCGTGACGGGCAAGACGGGTATTGAGATGGAGGCGTTGACCGGCGCGAGTGCCGCGTGTCTGACCATCTATGACATGTGCAAGGCGGTCGATCGCGGCATGGAGATCGTCGACGTGCGCCTGCTGCACAAGGAGGGCGGACGCTCGGGCGTGTGGAATCGTACAGAGCGTCAGGCCGCTGCTGTTGAGGCCGTGGTCGCTGACGGTGCCGCGCTCGCGAGCGCACCCGTCGCCGTCGCACCCGCAGCTCCGGCCGTCCCCGCGATCGCGTTTATCGGCTACCAAAATTCGGGCAAGACCACGCTCGTCGAGAAGGTTATCGCCGAGCTCACCCGCCGCGGCCTGCGCGTGGGTTCGCTCAAACATCATGGACATCACGGCTTTGATATCGATGTGCCCGCTAAGGACACCTGGCGCCATCACCAGGCCGGCTCCAAGCATGTGGGGCTCATCTGTGCCACGCGCTGGGCGGAGTATGCCGATACGCGCGAGGAGGACGAGATGCCCGCGCGCGAGCTGCTGTCGCGTTACAGCGATGTCGACGTGGTGATCATCGAGGGCTACAAGACCGAGGGCTTCGACAACATCGTGGTCGCGCGCTCCGGTGTCGACCGTCTGCGCGGCAAGAGCTCGCTCGACCTGGTCGACGGTCACACGCTGGCCCTTGCCTGCAACGAGGCCCTGGCGCGCCAGGCCTTCGACGCCGGCTTTGCGACCCGAGCCATCAACATCAACGATGCCCGAGCCATCTGCGACCTCATCCAAGATCATCTTTAAGGCTTGACGCTGCGCCGGCTCGCTTCGCTGCCATAACCTGCCAAAAAGGGACAGGTTTATTTTGGCAGGTTTTATCTGGGCAAACGTCATTTCCACCACAAAGGGGCCAGGCACCTTTGTGGTGGTTTTTGCTTTGGTAGATGTGTGGGACATACCTTACAATCTACCAAGTAGTTCATGGCGGGCGAAAAACGGAGAGAAGGGGCTTGATGCGTCCTTAATGTTTCGTGCGGATAGATTGATTTGACAGACGGTGGCGAATGCCTGCCGTCCGCATTCGTATGAAACAAGGAGTCTCCATGCTCGCCTCTCTTTTCTCAAAGTCTCAGTCATCGCTGTCCGTGCAGGCCAGGCGCCTGGTGGCGATGCGCTTTCTCATCTACACCGGTTTTCAGACCAGCTACTTTATCGGCGTCATCGGAACGCTCACCTATGCGGATGACGCCTCGGTCGTCGCGACATCGCTGGCTGTCCTGTTCATGAACGTCTTTGTGATCCTGGGATCCTTTGCGGGCGGCGCGGCACTCGACGCCTGGGGTCCGCGCCGTCATTTCTTGCTGAGCATCGTCGGCACGCTTGTAACCGGCACGGCAATCATCGCCTTTGGTGGTGCGACCGGCATTGTCCTGCTCGGCGCGGTGCTCCTAGGCTTTACGATGGGATTTGCCCAACCCATCGCCACATCTTATCCGGCCTACCTCACCGACGACCCCGCCGAACTCAAAGACATCAATTCCGCCATCGCCATGTTCTCAAACGTGAGCATTATCGTCGGACCCACGCTGGGCGGCTTTGTCGCGGCGGCTGCGTCGTCGCGCGCGGTGTTCGTGCTCATGATGCTCTTTACCGTCCTGGCGCTCATCGTCGGCTGGGGTTTTAGGCCACGGACGGGTCAGACTGCCTCGCATAAAGGCAAGTCCGCGATCGGTAGCAACGCGTCGGACAAGGTCGGGCAAAACTCCGATTCCAGTACATCCTCCCGTGCCAGTTTCGCGACCAGCATCAAGACGGTCTTTACCAATAGCGTCCTCGCCCTGCTGTTTTGCATCATCTTCCTCTCGAACTTTGGCTACGGTGCCTTCGATCCGCTCGAGTCGTTTTTCTATCGCGATGTTCTGCACGTTGGCGTTGAGTGGATGGGCTGGCTCTCGTCTGCCTGCGGTGTCGGCGCGGTGCTGGGTGCCGTGCTCGCGCTCCGCTTGCCGCCGCACCTGGTCAACCTTAAAACGCTGCTCGTGGCGCTTATGTCCGTGGGCCTGGGAAGTCTGCTCTATGTGGGGACACCGTACGTGGGCGTGGCCCTTGTCGGCCAGATCGCCCTGGGTATAGCTTGGGGTGTCGTCAACCCGCTCCACAACACCATTGTGCAGACGACGGCTCCGCTCGAGCAGCTTGGTCGCGTCAATTCGGTCATGGGCTTTGGCAATATGTTCGCTGGTGTGGCCCCTCTGGCGATTGCCCCGTGGCTGGCGGCAACATTTGGCGTACAACGGACACTCGTGGGGGCAGGCATGGTCGTGACGGCGGTTCCCGCGGCACTGCTGCTGTTTGGACGCAATCACTTGGAACGTGCCGTAAAGCAGTAAGAAACCATCACAACATTCGGTAAAAATCGCGATTTTGCCGAAAAACGTCGAATGTTGTGATGGTTTGGCCCGTAGACGCCGCGATCACCACAAAGGGGCCAGGCGCCTTTGTGGTGGTTTTTGCTTTGACAGGCCGCGCCTGCGCCTTGGTATACCATGTACACCATTTCTGACCTCATCCAGCACCGCCGCACAACCCAGAAAGGCCCCCGTGGACACCACCTTCAGCCATATCAAAGCCGTGTTCTGCGATATCGACGGCACGCTGCTCACGAGCCAGCACACGGTGTCCCCGCGCACCGTGGCGGCGATCCGCGCCCTGCGCGAGCGCGGCGTGCTCTTTGGCCTGTGCACCGGGCGCGACGCCCACGCGACCGAGGCCATGTACGAGCTCTGGGGCATCGAAGGCCTGGTGGACGTGCTCGTGGGCTGCGGTGGCGCCGAGGTCATCGACCGCGCGCACGACATCAACGAGCTGAGCTATCCGCTGCCGGGCGAGACCATCGCACGCATCTGCAAGCACATGGCGGGCCTGCCGGCAACGCCCGTCTGCCTCGGAGACGGCGTGTTCTACGTGCCCGAGAGCAACGCGTGCGTCGAGCACCTGTCGCGCGTCGACGGCGTGCCCTACCAGGTGGTCGATTTTGCCGAGTTTTTGCGCGAGCCGCAGCCCAAGGTGATGTTTACCATGGCGCCCGAGGTAATGCCGCGGGTGATTGAGCGAGCATTGACGCTTGCCGATGATACTGTTAAGGCGGCGGCCCTGCAGACCACGCAGCGGCTCTACGAGTTCATGGATCCGCGCGTGTCCAAGACGCGCGGCCTTGGGCGCGTGGCGGAGCTCAACGACATGGAGCTCCAGAACATCTGCGTGTTTGGCGATGCGGACAACGACACCTGCATGGTGGCCGACGCCGGCGTGGGCGTGGCTATGGCAAACGGCAGCGACGCCACCCGTACCGCCGCGGACTTTGTAACCGCGAGCAACGACGAGGACGGCATCGCGGTCTTTATCCAGGAGCATCTGCTGTAGCGCCTGGGGGCAGCCACAAAGAGGGCAGAGCGCCTTTGTGGTGGTTTTCCAAGCGTCCCAACAGTCGATTGTTGGGACGCTTTTTTGTAGCGAGGAGATTTGCAGCCGGTAACATGCGATGTCATTCAAGTGTCGATGTATGAACATGTCGGCACACGCTGGTTGTGCAGTAATTGACCAATTAGCTCATAACTAATATTTGCAGGTAGATATACTGCCATTCACGGCGCAATTTTGACCGTTCACAGATTGAGCGGGTTAAAACAAAGTGTTGTACAAACAATGATAAAGTGTCATTTATCTAGATTTGCTAACGAGTTTACCAGCGTCTTTCCGAAATTTAACCCTCGAAAAACAATGCATAGTTTGAATAATTGTCAAGAAGTTAAGGCAACGTAAAGCAAAACTGACATTGTTAGGCTTGCGTTGTTTAAACAAAGAGTAATAATATGCATATCGAGCGCGAGCAATTATAGGTTGCGCGCCCAAGTTTGATGGTGAAAGAGCAAGATCGCGGTCTCTTGGGGAGGAGACATCGATGAAAGCGAATTCAGACAAATCTAAGCAGAGTAAAAAAGCGACGCGCCGTGTACTGGCAGGCGTTTTGTGCGGAGCCTCCGTTTTGAGCCTGGTACTGTCGCTCGTCATGCCCCCGATCTCGCAGGCCATTGCCAACGATGCCCAGGCAGCTCCTACCGAGGAAACTGTGATGGGGGGGGGTTCCTCAACTGAGTCTACTGATGTAGAAAACACCAACAACGGGGATACCGAAAACCAGAATAGTGACGAGACCGAGGGCGACGAAGCCGACCCTTCAAATGGTGTTGAGCAGGGTCAGCCTGAAGGTAAGCTGCAGGCCGAAGATGGCGAGTTGTCGGATGGCAATGCCGTAATGCTGGCTGCGGAAGGCGGGCAGACTAAAACGGCATCCACTGAAATACGAACAGCTGACGACTTGAAAAAACTGGCAAATGCAAGCGGTGTTGCTAGCTTCAAGCTTATGAATGATGTCGAGACCGGCGAGACAATCGCGCTTAACAAGGACGGCAGCAATATCACGCTGGATTTAAATGGCTGCAAAATTAAGTATACAAGTCAGAGCCAGCCCCTATTCAACATAACCGGCGGCGCAACGTTGACTGTCAAGGACGGTCAGCAAGTTGCCGCGACAGAGACTACGACTTCTCAAACAAATAAATGCGGCAATCTCGCTTTAATGGAATACGATACTTCCAATGGCATTCCGACTGGCCTTACCTACTACGTAACCGAATCGGTCGCAAACGGAACCCGTACAACCGAGACTCTTAAGGCGTATAAGGCTCATGTCAAGGGTGCCATCGTGGCGTGCTCAGGCTCAAAGGACTTGAGGCTCATCGTAATCAATAGCGGTGGCCACCTCAATCTTGAGAGCGGCATGATTACGCAGGATAAAAACAACTGTGTCAAAAATTTGGTGTACGCAGCGGGCAGTTCGGCCATCAGCGTGGACGGCGGGTATGTCTGCGGCGGATATTGTCCGGAGGGCGCCGCTGGTGCGGGTATTTCTGTCGAGAACTCAACTCTTGACATCTCTGACGGCGTAATCGCTGGTAACTATGCCCCCAGTGGCGGCGGCGTTTATGCCCTGAATTCTACGGTAAACATGGTTGGCGGTATTATCTCCGGTAACGGTACAAATGATAATGAAGTCGGTTATGGCGCGGGAATTTGTGCTGAGGACTCTATGGTGACCATTACGAATGGTTACATTACTAACAACAAATATCAGTTCTATACCGATGAAGGACACAAAGGTAACGGTTGTCACGGTGGTGGCGGCATTGCTGCCTTTAGCCACAATCAGGGACAGAAAAAAGGCGGTCTGGTTATTAGCGGCGGCTACATCACGGGCAACTACTCTGCCGAGGCTGGCGGCGGCGTTTATGCTGGCGCTTGGAATAAACCTCTTTCCGGGTTTGCGTTTTATGGTGGAATCATCGCCAGCAATGTGGCGCAAAACTCAGAGGGTGGCGGCATCCGTATCGCTGCGCCTACAGTTGGCGAATTTAATGTGAGCGGCAAGAAAGCCTACATCACTAACAATACGACCAATACCACCAACGACTGGGGCGGCGGTGGCGTATTCGTCCAGGGCAGCAGCGACAACAACGTTCAGCCGGCGAGCCTCAATATATATAACGCGCTGATTACCAACAATCATGCCAGTGGCTTTGGCGGCGGGTTTGCCGCTTGCCCGACTGGTAAGACTGCCATTACCGATACCAATGGCATCGCGATTTTCGGTAATTATGACGGTAAACCTGACGGTAGTGGTTATAACCGATCGGGCGGCACCCACGACAAGAACGATGACGCGGATTGGCGCCCTAACCACGAAGGCGGCGAAATAACTGAAGACTTTAAAAAAGCCGGTCACCAGGATCTTTTTCTTATTCGCGATAGTGCTAACGCTGAATCGCTGCCGTATATCGCTGCCGTAACGGGACAGATGCTTGGTGGTGGAGCTGCCAATTGGTCGGGCACGATCGACAAAACACCAACGTCTATCGGCAAGTACGAGGGCGCCCAAGCTAAGTACATGATTGGCCTTAAATCTGAGCCGATTCAGTATGATAAGGATGCTGCTACTGCGGCTGCGTCCCTCTTCATCACGGGCAACCGCTCCAACATCCACGGAGGCGGAGTCATGACCAACGGCGACGTAATCGCTGGCTCCACCACACAGGTGAACGTGTATCCCAAGATGAAGCTCAACGGCACTAAGGCACTGGAAGGCCGCGCGCTTACTGCGGATGATGCGGGAAAATTCAGGTTCCAACTCTTGGAGCCGGGCGAGAGCGGTGGTGTCCCTAGCTTTAATAATAATGATGATGGCAAATTGCAGCTCAATGGCTGTTCAATAGTTGGCGATGACGATGGGGCCACGAACGACGCTGAAGGTAACTTTGTCTTTGATTTGGGCAGGGTCCACTCCGCTGGAACGAACGTCTACTACCTCGTTGAGGACCCCGGCAACGTTGCGGATCGCGTCCCTGGCGTGGACTACGACCAGACCATCTACAAGATTGAGCTTACAACTACAACCGAAAAGCGGCCGGTGCTGGATATTGATTACATCTACTATTTAGTTACGAATGTAAGGGTTACTAATCTCAAAAATAATGAGGCGAAAACGTTTACTCCGAACAACGGTAGCGATGTCTCCATTAAGATCACCGATGGCAACACCGACAAGACCTTTACTAATGCATACAAACCCAAGGGCTCTTGGACGCCTCAGGTGACCAAGAAGGTTGATGGTGGCGAGATGAAGGCGTTCACATTCGAACTCGCGAACGAGGACGACCCGAACTTCACCAAACCGGAAACGGTAACAATTAATCCTGATCCTGCGAATGTCAAAACTGAAAAAAACGGTAATGCGACGAGCACGGTCGATTTCAAGTCGAAGACATATAAGCTCACGGACCTTAACAATGGTTCCAAGACCTTCACGTACTATGTGCGCGAGAAGTACGAAAGCTCGACCTATCCGCATTACAAGTTTGATCAGTCGGTCTATAGGTTCAAGGTTGTGGCAAAGGATAACACCCAAGGAGGAATCGACTGTGCGGTGACCTACAGGAAGGGAACCGTTGACCCCGGCGGTACGTGGAAAGACACCGATAATAAGGACCACGAGTTTCCCGACACTACCCCCACCTTCACCAACACCTACTCCACATCTTTGCCCCTTTCTGGTATGTCGGGCGTCACTCTGACGTACCTTGCCGGCGCGGCGGCGCTTTGCGCTGCTGCGGCCTGGATGCACATTCGTCGCAAGGCGAATGCGAAGGGAGGCGAGCGTCGTGAATAAGAAAGTTTGCTCCTTCCCGATCTTGTTTGCGCTGCTCGCCCTCTTGATCGGCACCTGCACGGTTGTGTTCCCCGCATCCGCGCAGGCCGCGCCGAGCGCGACCGGATCCATCACGGTGACAGGCACCGTGGCGCGCAGCTACGACGCCTACCAGATCTTTGACGCCAACGTCGTCGATGACGACAACGACGCCAAGATCGCCACCGACCTTGTCTGGGCAAGCGATGCCGTGCGCGACGCCGCGCTGCCTGTGTTGCACAGCGCCGGCATGCCCAATTCCCAGACCACCGCACAGGAAGCTGCCGAGTGGCTCAACACCGATTCCCGCCTTACGAGCGCGCTGAGCGCACAGCTCGCTCGTTCCCTCCAGAGCTCTGGCGCCGCTTCTAGGGCCCTCAACGCGGGCACGGCGGCCGAGCTGCCCTGCGGCTACTGGCTCATCGTCGCCAAAGACGACGCCATCGCCCAGAACGAGGCCGGCACCGCGCCGATCATGGTCCTGGTGGGCGGCAGCGCCGTTACCGTCAAGCCCAAAGCGGCGACCCCCAAGGTGGCCAAGCACGTGCTGGAGGACAGCACCGCCGCATGGCAGAAGGCCGCCGACGCCACGGTCGCCGACGACCTGTACTGGCGCCTCTCGGCCACGGTCCCGGCGGGCCTCACGGCCTACGATACCTATGCGGTGCAGTTCGTCGACACCATGAGCGCGGGGCTCGACCCCTCCAAGGTCGCCGCGAGCATGCACGTGTACGTGGCGGCGGGAGCGGACGGCGGCTTCGATGCCGTTGCCACCGGTAAGGACGGCCGCGCCGGCACCGAGCCCGCGAAGGGCTGGATCGATATCACGGCCCAGTGCGCCACCAAGGTAGCGGCGGACGGCAAGACCTTCACCGTGCGCACCGGCGACCTGATCGCCGCGCTCGGCGGGGCCGACGCCTTCACCGTGGGCGCCCGCGTGGTCGCCGTGTACAACGCGTCGCTCAACAGCGCGTGCAACCACGGCATCGCGAAGGGCAACCCCAACGAGGTTTACCTGCGCTACCCGCGCTCTCCCTTTGCCGACCAGTCCGGCGACGCCGGCTTTACCCGCACGCCGAGCGACGATGCGTGCGCCTACACCTGGGATCTCGCGCTCACCAAGCGCGGCAGCGACGGCGACAAACCGCTTGCCGGGGCGGTCTTGAGCATCACCGACGACCGCGGTCGGACACTGGCGGCCGACGGCACGTGGGATGCGAAGGGCAAGGCCACCGTCATCACGGGCGAGGACGGCCGCGTGACCGTCTCGGGCGTGGACTCGGGCAAGCTGGAGGTCCGCGAGTTCAAGGCGCCCAAGGGCTACACCGCCTTTGAGGGCACGCGCTCCGTGACGGTCAAGGCCGAGGGTCTGGACGTCGACCAGGTGGCCGCCGCCAAGCCCAAGCTCACCATCACGGCCGAGTCGCCCCTGCGCGCCGACAGCGCGGACGGGTCGACGGGCAGCCTGGAGGCGTCGCTCATCAACACGCCCACCGGCACACCCCCTAGCATTACCACCGGAGGCTTTATGCCCTCGACTGGCGATATGGCAATGTACGCCGCGGCCGCCGCAGCGGTCGCCGGAGCCGCGCTCATCGTGGCCGCGCTCCTGGTCAAGCGGGGAGGTGGCAGCCATAAAGAGTAGCTGGCAGCCCCACAGAGAGCGGGGCGAGACGTAGCGAAGTAGATGCTAAGACACAGACAGATGATGACCGATCGAATGAGAACCAACCGGAAAATGGAGGAAAAGAAGATGAGCATGAGCAAGAACATCGCACGCCTGGCAGTAACCGCCGGCCTCACCGCAGCGTTGAGCTTCGGCGGAGTGATGGCACCGGTCACGATGGCGTTTGCTGATGGCACGCCAACGGTGGCACCGGACGGCAATGTAAAGATTGACGAGAAGACCTATACGGATACAACCTTTAAGGGTATCCAGATTTTCAAGGCCAAGGTCACGCAGGATTTTGATGGCGTTAACAACTGGAATGGCGCTAAGACGCTTTCCGACATTGAGTGGGCGTCAAATGCCGTTAGGGATGCTGTGACCGAGGCATTTGCCGATACTAGCGACGTTACAAAGCCCTCCGACAAGGATGCTCAGAAGTGGGCCGACTGGCTTAAATCAAAAACCGAAGGTGATTACCAGTCAGGTACAGACAAGACTACTAAGCTCGATGCCGGAACAACCCTCGACAAGATCGCCAAGGCACTGGAGGACGCCAATATCACTGAAGGGACGAATGAGTGCAAAACGAGCACCGGTGGCACCTTCACTGGTCTGAATACCGGCTACTGGCTCTTCGTGACTAAGAGTGTCGGCAAGAACCCAAATGCTGATGCCGAGCGCAACACGGATACCTTCACTTCGCCGATTTTCGCCGTTGTCGGCGGTTCCACTGAGACCATTGCTCCCAAGAAGCAGGTCCCCACTGTGACCAAGGCCGTAAAGGATGATGCAAAGGGCAGCACGTTTGGTCCATTCGGGAATCCCAACAAGGCCGCTGACTCTCAGATGGACGACTATGTCGACTACCTGCTTACCGGTACCGTTGCGGGCAACATCAACACTTACAGTACCTACAAGTACACCTTCACGGATAAGCTTCCCAACTCCATGACGCCCGAGTTTGAATCTAACGGCACGACGCCCGCTGTCACGGTCAAGATTGGTGATGCCGAGGTCAAGACTGGCTGCTACACCGCCAAGTACGAGAACGATACGATAACTGTCGACTTCACCAATCTCAAGAATTGCACGGACGTGGACGGCGCTCTCATTGCGTTGAACAGTGACTCGAAGGTGACTGTCGAGTACAAGGCCAAGCTCGACTCCACCAAGATCTTCGAAAATGGCAAGATCAAAAAAATATTCAACGGCTTGGTTGGTATAGCCCAGAAGAATATGGTTACGCTAACTTATTCCAACAATCCGCATGCTGAGGGTGTCGGCACCACGGTCGAGCACCCTGCCTATGACTACACCTATGGCATCGATGTCACCAAGGTGGGCTCTGATAACGAATCTAAGGGACTCGAGGGCGTTGAGTTCACGCTGCAGGAGAACGGTGATACGAGCAACTTTATCAAAGCGGACGGTACCAAGACGGCTGATAGCAAGCTGGCCAAGCTGAAGACCGACGCAGACGGTAAGATAAACGTTGTCGGTCTCGATGAGGGCACCTACACCCTTACAGAGGTAACCCCGGCGCCTGGCTACAACAACTCTGCTTCCAAAGGTGTCACGTTTACCATTGCTCGCGGCACGCTTCAGCAGGATGGCACCGCGGTGACTCCCGACAAGGATTCTGCCAACGTTACTGCTGCTGATGGTGTTGTAAAGGCCGGTTCTGCCGCCGTATCTACCGGTAAGCTCAGCTTCACCATCGTCGACCAGGAGGGCACCGGCCTCCCGCTGACCGGTCTTAACGGCGTGACCTTCACCTGGATCGCTGGTGGCGCGGTGCTGTGCATCGGCGTGGCGCACCTCATCCGCAGTCGTAAGCAGGCCGAGGAGTCTGAGCAGGAGTAACGCTCGCTCACCCATCCCTTTGGCAGGTGGGATGTGATGGCCATGAGACTTGCGGACACTTTTCTCGTCCATCGACGTTCTTGCTTTGCCATTCTTTTTTCGGGGCAGACTCCGCATTGGAGTTTGCCCCGTTCTTTTTGGGATAACGCAGCCAGCCTCCACCGTCCGATGCGGGCACGTTCGTCATCGCGTTTCTTGACTCGTATGAGGTTCGGTTTAAGGTCCGTAGGCGCACGCGCGGTGCGGACGGTAGAAGGCAGTTGCGCCGCAACAAGCGCAAATAAGAATGCCCGGGGGTAGGATCCCGGGCATTTAACAACGTCGGAAACTGGTCGCCCGCGCTCCTAAGTACTTACGCGGGGTGCGTCGTTTCCTATTGACATTGTATCCCGAATCGCCCAGCCGATCTGGGACATTTTGAAAACGCAAACACGTCGGGCAAACCCGGACAATGCGGCCAGGCTCTGCTGGACGAGGAGCCGTGTGTGTAACTATCGAACAAATGTTTGTCAAAATCGCGTTTACCGGCTGTGGGTGTATGCACTCGCAGTAAAATACCCTTGCGACGCATTCCGTGCGCGGGCGGCCGACGACTCGATCGGAGGTCCCCAAATGCTGAAATTCCTTAACGCGCTCGCCGCCCTCGCGGCGGTGGGCACGTTCGTCATCGCGTTTCTTGACTCGTATGAGGTTCGGTTTAAGGTCCGTAGGCGCACGCGCGGTGCGGACGGTAGAAGGCATTTGCGCCGCAACAAGCGCAAATAAGAATGCCCGGGGTTCGGAGCCCGGGCATTTAACAAAAGCTGAAAACTAGGCCGTCCGCGCTCCCAAACATTTACGCGGGGTGCGTCGTTTTCTATTGATATTGTATCCCGAATCGCCCAGCCGATTCAGGACATTTTGAAAACTCAAATGCTGGCCCAAGTCGCGCCCAACTCGCGCTGCGCAATGCTGCCAGGCTGCGTTGTTCGGCGCATGAGCTCGCTAATCGGCTATTATTTGTTTAGACAACTTGAGTTGTAGAGGAGTGACCGGCGATGGTGCAGGGCGCCAAACATATGAAGAGCAATAACGCCGCGGACAACGGCGGCTCAAGCCCTCAGCCCAAACCTCAGCCCAAGCCCAAGCGTCGCCGCAAGCGACTGCCTCGCTGGGCCGACCGGCTCATCACCATCGTCATCATCCTTATTGGCGTGGGCCTTATGACCTGGCCGTGGATCTTGGACCGGCTCGAGGCCTCGGGCGTGTTCGACCAGATCAGCACCGTGTCCAGCACCGTGGACGCGCTGTCTGCCGAGGAGCGCGAACGCATCCTGCTCCAGGCGCGCTCCTTTAACGAGCAGCTTGCGGGCGAGGCCGCCGAGCTTCCCGCCGACCAGATCGAGCCCTACGCCCAGCAGCTCATCTTTGACCGCGACCCCATGATGAGCTGGGTCGAGATCCCCTCCATCGACGTGAGCATGCCCATCTACCACGGCACGAGCGAAGAAGTCCTTATGGCGGGCGTCGGCCACCTGGAGGGCACGAGCCTGCCGGTGGGCGGCACCTCGACGCATTGCGTGCTCACCGCGCACTCGGGTATGCGCAACCTGAGCATGTTCGACGACATCCACTCGCTGGAGCCCGGCGACCTGGTGCTGCTGCACACCATGAACAAGACGCTCGCCTACAAGATGGTGGACTCCGAGGTGGTGCTGCCCGAGGAGATGGAGTCGCTGACCATCGAGCCCGGCGCCGACAAGGTGACGCTCGTCACCTGCACGCCCTACGGCGTGAACGACCACCGCCTGCTGGTGCATTGCGTGCGAACCAAGTACAACAAAAAGGACGTCGACAAGCAAAAGTCGCTGGCCGGCCGCCACTGGGGCAAGCGCGAGTTTGCCGTGCTCATCGTGGTCGTAGCCATTGTGCTGTTGCTGCTGGACATCGTGATCCACGCGGTCCGCAAGCGCCGCAAGGCCAAGGCCTCGGCATAGGACATCGTTCGGAACCACTACAAAGGGGACGGGCGCCTTTGCGGTGGTCGGGACTTCCAAACCATCACAACATTCGATGAAAATCGCGATTTTGGCGAAAAGTGTCGAATGTTGTGATGGTCTTCGTTGAGGGCGGGACGGTTTTCGCTATGGGCGAGACGGTTTTCGCTATGGACGGTGCGGTTTCGCTGCAGAACCGCCAGTCCGCCGCCTACCAACCGTCGCCCTCGTTACGTTTTCGCTGCATTTGGGTAAAGCACCTGCTCCAAGCGGCGTTGCCTTGTATACTAGAGCGGTTTAACTGTTATGCGGAAGGGAGCGCCTATGGCACTCAGCGAGAAAGACGTGCGCGGCATCGCCGAGTACGCAAAGATCGCACTGACCGATGACGAGCTCGCCCAGATGACGTCCTACATGAACGATGCCGTCCAGATGCTCGAGCCCGTCTTGCAATATGACTTGCCCGACGTGGAGCCCACGTTCCATCCCATCGGAAGCCTGTCCAACGTGATGGGCGATGACCTGCGCGAGCCCGAGCGCGACCTGCCGCTCGACGTCGCGCTCGAAAACGCTGGCAGCGCGCGCGACCGCTACTTCCGCGTGCCGTCCATTTTGGGAGAGGGGGAGAGCGAGTAATGGCGCAGAGCTTCGATTCCCTTACCGCCGCCCAGATCGCCGCGGGCGTTGCCGCCGGCGACTTTACCGCTACCGAGGTGGCCCAGGCCTCCCTTGCCGCCATCGAGGCGCGCGAGGGCGGGGTCCAGGCCTTCCTACAGGTGTCGCCTGAGCTCGCGCTCGAGGCCGCCGCGCGCGTGGATGCCGACCGTGCCGCCGGAAAGCCGCTGCCCCCGCTCGCGGGCGTGCCGCTGGCCATCAAGGACAACATGAACCTCGTGGGCACGCGCACCACCTGCGCTTCCCGCATGCTCGCGGACTACCGGAGCGTTTACACCGCCACCTGCGTCCAGCGCATGCTCGATGCCGGCTGCCTGCCCATGGGCAAGGCCAACATGGACGAGTTTGCCTTTGGCAGCTCCACCGAGAGCTCGGCGTTCCACCGCACCAACAACCCCTGGGATACCGAGCGCGTGCCCGGCGGCTCCTCGGGCGGCTCCGCTGCCGCCGTCGCCGCGGGCGAGGTCGCGCTCTCGCTGGGCTCGGACACCGGCGGCTCCATTCGCCAGCCGGCGAGCCTCTGCGGCGTGGGGGGCTTTAAGCCCACGTATGGCGCCGTGAGCCGTTACGGCGTGGTTGCCTTTGGCTCGTCGCTCGACCAGGTGGGCCCCTTTGGCCGCACGGTCGAGGATGTCGCGCTGGCCATGAACGCGCTTACCGGCGCGGGCCATGATCCGTACGACTGCACCAGCCAGGATTGCGCCGTCGACTTTACCGAGCATCTCAACGACAGCATCGAGGGTAAACGCGTGGGCATCATCCCCGCGTTTATGGAGGCCGAGGGCCTGACGCCCGAAGTCAAGGCCGCTGTTCAGCGCGCCGCCCAGGAGCTGCAGAACCAGGGCGCCGAGCTGGTCGAGGTCGACCTGCCGCACCTGGACGCCGCCATCGCCGCCTACTACGTCATCGGCCCGGCCGAGGCGTTCTCCAACCTGGCCCGTTTCGACGGCATTCGCTACGGCTATCAGGAGGAGGGATGCGCCAACCTTTCCGACCAGAGCTCGCTTTCGCGCGCCCACGGTTTTGGCGCCGAGGCCAAGCGCCGTCAGATGCTCGGCGCCTACCTGCTGAGCTCGGGCGTGTACGACAAGTACTACTACGCTGCGCAAAAGGCCCGCACGCTCATCACGCAGGACTACGACGCCGCGTATGCCAAGGTAGACACCATCCTGATGCCCGCCTCGCCGCGCACGGCCTTTAAGTTTGGCGAGATCAGCGACCCCACGCAGATGTACCTCTCTGACCTGTACACCATCTCGCTCAACATCTGCGGCAACGGTGGCATCTCGGTGCCGCTGGGCCTGGGCGAGGATACTCAGCTGCCCGTTTCTGCTCAGCTGGTGGGGCCTGCCTTTAAGGACCGTCAGCTGCTCACGTTTGCCCGCGCCCTGGAGCGCGGCTTTGCCGATGCCGCCACGGGTGCGCCCGCGCTTTCCGTCGCGCCCGATTTTGCCGGGAAGGGAGGCGAGCTGTAATGAAGGAGCTTTCCGAGGTCCTGCAGGATTGGGAGGCCGTGATCGGCCTGGAAATCCATACCGAGCTCACCGCACTCGATACCAAGATGTTCTGCAACTGCAAGCTCAGCCACGATGATGAGCCCAACGCCAACGTGTGCCCGGTGTGCCTGGGCCTGCCCGGCGCCCTGCCGGTGCCCAACAAGCGCGCCATCGAGAGCATCGTCAAGGCCGGTCTGGCCACCAACTGCGAGATCCAGCGTCACTCGATGTTCTACCGCAAGCACTACTTCTATCCCGACATGGCCAAGAACTTCCAAACCACGCAGGGTCCGGTCGCTTTTGCCATGTACGGTCACCTGGACCTGGACGTGACCGGTCGCGGTGCCGCCGAGCGCCCCGACTGCGCGTTTGGCGAGGCCGAGGCCCAGAGTCTGGCGAGCGCTTCGGCCAACGCCGAGGGCCTGTCCACGTCCATGACGTCGACCATGCGCGAGGGCAATCAGCGTGCCGGCCATCTGGCCAGCTATGACGCGTCCAACCTGCAGATGCCCGAGCGTCGCGAGGACGGTTCCTACACGGTGCCCATCCGCATCCTGCGCATCCACATGGAGGAGGATGCCGCCAAGATGGTCCACGTGGGCGGCGCCGAGGGCCGCATTACCGCCGCGGCCGAGTCGCTCGTCGACTACAACCGCTGCGGCACGCCTTTGATTGAGCTCGTGACTGAGCCCGACTTGCGTACGCCCGAGGAGGCTCGCCTGTTTATGGAGAAGCTCCGTCGCATCTTTGTGACGCTGGGCATTTCCGACTGCTCCATGGAGAAGGGTTCCATGCGCTGCGACGGCAACGTGTCGCTGCGCCGCCGCGGCGAGACCAAGCTGGGCACCAAGACCGAGCTCAAGAACCTCAACTCGTTTAAGAGCCTGCACGACGGCCTTGCCTACGAGATCTGCCGCCAGGCCGAGGTGCTCGAGGAGGGCGGCATCATCTACCAGGAGACCCGCCACTGGGAGCCCAGCCGCAAGCGCACCGTGGTCATGCGTGTGAAGGAAACGGCCGACGACTATCGCCTGTTCCCCGATCCCGACTTGGCACCGTTCGATCTGGACGACGAGTTCATCGACCGCTGCCGAGGCGAGATCCCCGAGCTGCCCGATGCCAAGCGCACCCGTTTTGAGGCCGACTTTGGCATTAAGACGGCCGATGCCGAGCAGATTGCTGGCGACCCGGAGTTTGCCGAGTTCTTTGAGGCCGCCGCTGCCGGTATGGCCGGCAAGGAGGCCCAGACGGTTGCAAACTTGCTGGTGAACGAGATGATCGCCTACCTTAAGGGCGCAGGCGTGTCGCTCGCCGAGTCCGGCATCGCGCCGGCTCAGGTGGCAGCCCTTGCCAAGCTGCTGGCGACCGATGCTATCAGCTCCAACCAGGCGCACGAGGTCTTTGAGGCCATGGCCCAGACCGGTGACGACCCCAACAAGATCGTCGACGAGCGTGGTATGCGTCAGGTGAGTGACGCCGGCGCGCTGCAGCCGATCGTGGACGAGGTGCTGGCAAACTGTGCCGAGCAGGCGCAGCAGTACCGCGACGGCAACCAGAAGGTCATCGGCTTTTTGGTGGGCCAGTGCATGAAGGCGAGCCGCGGCAAGGGCAACCCGAAGCTCTTCAACGAGTTGCTGAGAACGTCGCTCTCGTAAACGGGAACCGAGGGGCCCCGGCAGGGCGGGCGCTTCCTCAAAATTTCGAACAGTCCTGCGCAAGACGAAGGCCACATTAAGTGGCCTTCTTTGCGTGCGGAACTTATTTTGAGCAAGCACCCGCCCTGCCGGGGCTCCCGGGTTCTGCAACGACTCGGCCGTTCGGGTCAGGCGGGGCTGATAGGAATAGAGTGAATGGGGGGGGCG
>NZ_QSPG01000005.1:78887-140064 GCF_003436395.1 Collinsella sp. TM06-3
GCGGGGCTGATAGGAATAGAGTGAATGGGCGTGCCGTCGGCACGCCCATTTTTGTGGATGTGACAAAGGGACTGTCCCTTTGTCACATTGTGAGGGGTGGTGGAAAACGAAGGTGAATACTTTTCCGCGAAGTGAACGACCTATTTTTGACCCCTGAAACATCAATGCTTTTTTGGCTCGGTTTCCTGCGGTTTTGCTGGTGAAAAATGCAGATGTTTCGGGGGTCCGATTTCACTCGTTCACTTCGCGGAAAAGTATTAGACCTCGATTTGTTGGGTCGGGGGAGAGCCTTTCTTGGATGCCGGAGATGTACGTTGCGGCAGGCGGATCGCCAGAAGTCGGCTGTTCCGCGCCTCAAGATTTCCAAAAAGTTAACCTTTGTTGAACTTAATAGTTAGATAAACTAAACTATTTTCCAAAAGTGTGCTCGAGCAAACTTATTTACTCGAGTGCTGAGGCACCGTGCCGCGTCCGATGCGGCAAAAGGGAGAAGCAACATGAAGAAGTCGACGTTTAACACCCTGCTTGTCGGTGGCGGTTTTCTGCTTGGCACGGCCGGCATCAAGCTGCTTACCAGCGCTCCGGTAAAGAATGCCTGCGTGCAGGGTATCGCGTGCGGCATGCGCATCAAGAACGGCTACCAGGACATGGTCGAGCAGGCCAAGGCCGAGGTCGACGATATGGTTGCCGAGGCTGCCTATCTCACCCAGAGCGAGGCCGCTGCGGACAAGGCAGCCGAGTAGCACTCCCAGGCACAAACTATGAGATTCTCGATTATCAGCGAGATCCCCGGCAGGACCCGTCTTCAGTTGGCGGGTCCTGTGCCAGAGAGCGATCTCGATGCGCTTCTTAAGCTCAGCGGCGACATCGACGGCGTGCGCAAGGTGCGCGTCTACGGCCGCATCGGCCAGATGGCGCTCGAATACGACGAGCCGCACCGCGATGCCGTGCTGGCCGCCGTCGGTGCGCTCGATGCCCAGGCCATTGCCGACGCAAAGACGGGCTACGTGATGCAACTCGAGCCACGCAAGCACAAGCTCGTCATGGATCTTGCCACACTTATCGGCGCCCACTATGCGCGCCGATGGTTTTTGCCCACGCCCCTGCGTGCGGTGTTTGTCGTGGCCGGTTACATGACCTTTTTGCGCGCCGCCCTCCGTGAGCTCGCGCAGCCGCGCCTGACCGTTCCCGTGCTCGACGCTTCGGCCATCGGCATTTCGTTCGTCAAACGTGATGTCGACACCGCAGGCCAGACGATGTTCCTGCTCAACGTGGGCGAGCTGCTCGAGGACTACACCCGCGCCATGAGCGAAAACGAGCTCATCAACTCGATGCTCGATGTGCCCGACAAGGCGCAAAAGGTCGTCGGTGACACCGAGGTGAGCGTTGCCGCGACCGAGCTTGAGCCCGGCGATCTGGTAGCCGTGCGCACCGGCATGTCCATCTGCATTGACGGCGTGGTCGAACAGGGGAGCGCCATGGTCAACCAAGCGACCCTGACCGGCGAGCCGCTGGCCGTCGAGCGCAGCGCAGGTGACGACGTGTTCGCCGGTACCGTCGTGGAAGACGGCAACATCTTGGTGCGCGTGCGCGCCAACACGGCTCAAACCAAGTTGCGTTCGATCGTCTCGCTCGTGCAGGCGGCCGACTCGCTCAAGTCCGAGGGTCAGTCGCACATGGAAGACCTCGCCAACAAGATCGTCCCGTGGAACTTCCTGCTCGCGGGCTTGGTTGCGCTTACCACCCGCAGCCTCATCAAGACCTCAGCGGCGCTGATGGTCGACTACTCGTGCGCGCTCAAGCTCACGGGTTCCGTCGCCGTCATGACTGCCATGAGCGATGCTGCCAAGATGGGCGTCATGGTCAAGGGCGCGAAGTACTTTGAGTCGTTTGCCAAGGCTGACACCATTGTGTTTGATAAGACCGGCACGCTTACCGAGGCGCAGCCGCGTCTTGCCTGTGTGCTCACCACCGATGGCTGGAGCGAGGACGAGATCCTGCGCCTTTCCGCTTGCTTGGAGGAACATTTCCCGCATCCGGTGGCGCGTGCCGTGGTCAACGCTGCTCGCGAGCGCGGGCTCGAGCACCGCGAGCGCCATGCCGCCGTCGAGTACATCGTGGCGCACGGCATCGCTTCGTCCATCGAGGGGCGGCGCGCCATCATCGGTTCCGCACACTTTGTGTTTGAGGATGAGGGCGCGCAGCTCGAGTCCGACATTAAGGAGCAAATCGAGCTCCAGATGCAGGGTCTGTCGCCGCTGTATCTGGCGGTCGACGGTACCGTTGTGGGCGTGCTCGGTATCGAGGACCCGCTCAAGTCCGGGGTCCGCGAGGCCATCGCCGACCTGCACGCGTTGGGCGTCAAGCATGTCGTTATGCTCACGGGCGATTCCGAGCGCACGGCCGAGCGCATTGCGCGAGAGGCAGGGGTCGACGAGTTTAAGGCCGAGCTGCTGCCCGAGGATAAGTACGCCTATGTGGAGCACATTAAGCGCGAGGGGCGCCACGTTGCCATGGTGGGCGACGGCGTCAATGATTCGCCGGCGCTCGGTTTGGCCGACGTGGGGCTGGCAATGGGTGGCGGAAGCGACATCGCCAAGGAGGTCGCCGACATCATCCTGACCGATACGGATCTGGCCGCGATCGTGCGTCTGCGCCGCATGAGTCAGGGCCTCGTTGATCGTTTGACGAGCTCCTACTCTAAGGTGATGCTCACCAACTCAGCGCTGTTGGCACTGGGCATTACCGGAACGATTACCCCGCAGGCGTCGTCGCTGCTGCACAACGGCTCGACAATTGCCTACAGCCTGAGCAACGCAAAGGCGTACCTGCGTTAGCAGACGTGTTTGCCCACGTTATCTGGCCTGCGCCCAGACGGCATCGGTGTCGTCCGGGCGCAGGCCTTTTGCATTTGACCATGTGCCAGCTTCTCTATATAGTGTTGCTAGCAAGGCTAGCAATTGAAGGGAGCGAGATCGACATGGGTGCTGTTAGCGGCATGGCGCAGGTGAACGTTCGCGTGGATCGCCAGGTCAAGGACCATGCGGAGGAAGCGTTGCGGCTTTCGGGCGGGTCACTGCCCGAGCTCATCAAAAAGGTGGTGGCCAAGGTCGCGCAGGGTGGCGGGCAGTGCGAGGAAGTGCTTGCGGCCGTCGACGACCGGCAGCAGACCGTCGCGCCCGATACTCCGTTCGCCGCATCATGGGCGGCGGCGGATCAGCTTTACGCGGACCTGGGCATCGCTACGTCGCCCGTATCCGACGATCGCGATTGGGACACAATCTATTCCGAGGCCATGGACGATCGCTATCGCCAAAAGGGGATGATCCTGTGAGCGGGGCTCCCCTCAAAATAATGGTGGACGCTAACGTATGGGTTGATTCGTTTTGCGTCGACCATGCCGAGTCGCTCGCTGCTCGTGCCTTTATTGGGCAGGCGGCGGAGACGGGGGCGTTGCTGTTCTTCCCGGTGCATATTGCCAAGGACGTGCTGTACGTTGTCCAACACGAGCTGAAGCGTAGCGTTCTTGCCAGCGGGGGAGCGATCGACGAGGCATCTGCCCGCGCAATTGGCGATGCGGCGTTGGCGTTTGTTCGGAACATGACCGAAAACGCCACGGCTGTGGGTGCAGATGCGTCGGACCTTTGGCTGGCCGACAAATACGTAGCGCTCCATCGCGATTACGAGGACAACTTGGTGCTCGCCGCGTGCAAGCGCGCGCAGGTCGATTACTTGGTGACCAACGACCGCAAGCTGCTCGAACATGCCGATCTTGCAGCAAAGACCCCGCGCCAAATGATGCCGATCCTGGCTTTGGCCGAACGCGGCGGCGCGGCAATCGGTTGACGCGAACTGTTTGCGGGCCTCTTGGACGACGGTGCGCCAAGGGGCCCGCGTCTGCTATTTACAAAAGCTCGGCCTTAATGGCGGGACTTTCTGCGAGCTTTTCGGCTGCCTTTTCGTCGGAGCTGTCGAGTGCTGCCAGACTGCGGTAGACCCACTCGTTGACCTGGGTGTTCTTGACGCCTACGGTCTGCATAAGGGCGCCTACCTCGCGGATTGCTGCGAACAGATCGGCCTTGGGACCCGTGAGCTCGACCTCGATGCCGTGGTAGGCGGCCACGCCGCGGTTCTCACTCACGTGGTCGATAAAGCCCTCGACGGTCTCAAGCTGTTGGGCGAGAGCTGCATCATCGTCAGCGTCCAGCGCAACAAGGGCGTTCGAAACCGTGAGGGCGGGATGTCCGCAGGGGACAAAGCCTTCGATGACATCCATAGCTTCGGTAATGGTTGAGCCCAGGCCTGCGAGGGCATTGACGAGTTGCTGTTTGGTATCCATAACGGTCCTTTCGACGGGTCAATTTTGCTTGGCGAAAATATACGTGAGGCGTTCGGTAGCAAAAGTGCGAAGTATGGTGCACATTGGGGTCTTCACAGCTCGTGCATAGAACAGCTGTCCGCTTTCAGAACGTGGTAAGATAACACTCCACAAGCGGGGCTCGCCCCGTATGTTCCTTGAAAAGTCGACGGTTATCGGGTGTTTGCAGGCCCGATACCATCCAGACTTTCCCGACATTCGGGGGCGACTGGTTTCGACACGATAGCTCTGAGAGAGGAAGCAAGCCGAGGTCTCCTCGCCTCGTTAAACAGGGGTACCGTCAAATTGAATTGACAACAACTCTTCTTTTGAGCCTATGGCTCTCGCTGCTTAATTTATAGCGGCGCGTCAACCCGGTGATTTCCCCGACACCGGCGCGACGTCATTTTAGGGGAATGCTCCTGCGCACGTAATCGGTATGGCGCAGGCTAAGACCGAACCGGTTAGGACGCCGCGAGCGTGTCGCTGCGCGCAAAGCGTCCGAGACTAAACCAGCGACTGAGCTTGGAGATGCCAATCAGGGGGCTTTCGTGGACCGGAGTTCGATTCTCCGCGCCTCCACCAATAGTTACAAGCAGGTAGGTAAACGCACCTACCTGCTTTTTTATTACTTATAGATACCGCGGAGAATCGAACTCTGTGCAGGGCGCGAGCGTTAAGCAAACGCGAAGCGTTTGTAGCCCGCGGGCGAGGACGCCAGCAGGCGGCCGAAGCCGGTGCGGATTTGCGAAGCAAATACGCGGATTCTCCGCGCAAAGCTTCAACCCTATGCAGATGCGATGCCGATCGGACTGCAACCTGCCATGCCCCGCATCAACGTCGCCCCAGGCGGAAAATCCATCCCAGAATTCCGGTTCAGACTGGGATGCGGTTTCCGGATGACGTTTCAAGCGGAAACTGCATCCCGGAATCCTCATTCGGAATGGGATGCAATTTCCAAATGAATGGCTAGCGGAAAGTTCATCCCGGAATCCGCGCTCAGAACGGGACACGCTTTCCTAACGGCGGTCCAAGCGGAAAGTCCATCCCGGAATCCCGCCTCAAACTGGGACGCACTTTCCGCTTCACCTGCCGCCTCAAAAAACCTGCGCGCCCTCCATCCCAAAACTGGGTAGAAGAAAGCCAAAACGCAATCGCAGGAGGTCAACATGACTGCAGAAGATAAGGCAAAGAACGCCGGCAAGGTCGCGCTCGTTTTGGAGGGCGGTAGTTTTCGCGGGCAGTTTACCGCAGGCGTGCTCGACGTTCTTATGGAGGCCGGCGTCGAGATTCCGACTGTCTACGGTGTATCGGCCGGTGCCCTCAACGGCGTCAACTACAAGTCACACCAGATCGGTCGCGTCAATCGCATCAACCTGACCTTCTGCAATGACAACCGCTACATGGGTGCCGCATCCTTCGCATCCACGGGCTCCATCGTGGGTTACGACTTTATCTTCAACGATATCCAGGACCGCCTGGATCCCTTTGACAACGAGGCGTTCGACGCGAGCCCCATCGAGATGTACGCCGTCGCGACGGACATGCTGTTTGGAACCGCTGCCTACCTGCCGGTCAAAAGCGCCGTGCTCGACCTCGATGCTGTGCGCGCCTCCACCTCGCTGCCGCTGGTGACGCCGCCGGTCGAGATCGACGGGCACAAATACGTCGACGGCGGCGTGGCCGATTCGGTTCCTATCGAGCATGTGCTCGAGGAGGCGGGCTTCGACCGTGCGGTCGTCATCGTCACCCAGGACCGCTCGTACGAGAAAAAGCCCTACGAGTTTATGCCTGCCGCGCGCGCCCGCTATGCCGACTACCCCTACCTGCTCGAGGCTATCGAGACGCGCCACGACCGCTATAACCTCCAGCGCATGCACCTGTGGAAGTATGAGCGCGAGGGCCGCGCGCTGGTCATCGCTCCGCAAAAGCCGGTCGAGGTCGGCCATGTCGAGCACGATCCGGCAAAGCTTTTGGACCTGTATATCCAGGGCCGTCAGGAGGCAAAGCGCCTGCTCGCGGAAATCCAAGAGTTCGTTGAGCGCTAGCGACGGCGAACCCTCAAAAAATGACAACAGCTAAAGAGTTGGAAAAATCACGGCTCGTGGATGACATGTGCAGAAACTCTGGTCGGAGCCAAAATACCTGTTGACTCGTACGGCGAGCGGGGTAATATGGACGGGTTACTTGCAGAGCCCCGTGAATCTCTGTAACAACACGTACTGTACATGGAGGAGTCTAAGTGATTTCGAAATCGACTCACTACGCCAAGCAGGGCGAGGTCCAGCGCAACTGGGTTCTCGTCGACGCCGATGGTGCTGTCCTGGGCCGTCTTGCCACCCAGATCGCAATGATCCTGCGCGGTAAGAACAAGCCCCAGTTCACGCCCAACAGCGACTGCGGCGACTTCGTTGTCGTCATCAACGCCGATAAGGTCCAGCTTACCGGTAACAAGGCCGACACGAAGACCTATTATCGCCACAGCGGCTACAACGGCGGCCTCAAGGCTGAGAGCTTCCGCCAGGCTATGGAGAAGCACCCGGAGAAGGTCATCGAGCGCGCCGTTCGCGGTATGCTGCCCAAGACCACCCTCGGCCGTGCCCAGATGACCAAGCTTAAGGTCTACGCTGGTGCCGAGCATCCGCATGCTGCCCAGAACCCCACGAAGATTGAGCTGGAGGCTTAAAGATGGCTGAGAACACCGTTGTCTACCAGGGTACCGGCCGTCGTAAGAACGCCGTCGCCCGCGTCCGTCTCGTCCCCGGCACCGGCAAGGTGACCATCAACAAGCGTGACGCCGAGCAGTATTTCGGCCGTCATCAGCTCGTTGAGAACGCCCTTGCTCCCTTCAAGGTGACCGACACCGCCGGTCAGTTCGACGTTATCGCTCTGTGCGATGGCGGCGGCATCTCCGGTCAGTCCGGCGCTCTGCGTCTGGGCATCGCTCGCGCTCTTCTGAACGCTGGCGACTACCGTGCTGACCTCAAGAAGGCCGGTTTCCTTACGCGCGATGCTCGCGTGGTCGAGCGCAAGAAGTACGGCCTCAAGAAGGCCCGCCGCGCTCCCCAGTTCTCCAAGCGCTAAGGTTTTATCTCCTTTCGAGATACAATGTACAAGCGGGGCCTGCCGATTCCTCGGCGGGTCCCGCTTTTCTTTTTCGACTAGGGTGGGCGGTTGTATATCGCCTGCTAGGGAAGGAGCGATCCTATGCCCCAGAACATCTTCGGTACCGACGGCGTCCGTGGCGTCGCCAATGCCGACCTCTCGTGCGACCTCGCGTTTCGCCTGGGCCGCGCGGCGACCAAGTTCCTTGGCCCGGACATCTGCATCGGCCGCGACACGCGTCTTTCGGGTACCATGCTCGAGAGTGCTCTGACCGCTGGCATTATGGCAGAGGGCGGCCGTCCGCATTGCTGCGGCGTTATCCCTACGCCGGCCGTGGCGCTGCTCACCGTCCAAAACGAGCTCGACGGCGGCATCGTCATCTCTGCTTCGCATAATCCGCCGGAGTTCAACGGCATCAAGTTCTTTAGCCGCAAGGGTATGAAGCTTCCCGATGCTGTCGAGGAAGAGATCAGCGCCTGGGTCATGTCCGAGGAGGCCATGGCTGCCGACACGCTGCCGACCGGTGCCGGCGTGGGCCACATTATCAAGATGAAAGACGCCCGCAAGGCCTATGTCGATCATGCCATCAGCACGCTCGACGGCCTTAAGCTCGATGGCCTGGTTGTTGCCGTCGACTGCGGCCACGGTGCTTCCTGCCAGACCACGCCCGCTGCGCTGCAGCGCCTGGGCGCCACGGTCCATGCCATCAACACTGATTACTGCGGCACCGACATTAACGTTGAGTGCGGCTCCACTCACCTTGAGCCCCTGCGCGAGCTCGTGCTGCGCACCCACGCCGATATCGGCCTGGCCCACGACGGCGACGCCGACCGCGTGCTGTTCGTCGACGGCGAGGGCAATGAGATCGACGGTGACTACATCCTGGCTATCTGCGGTTCTGACCTCGCCGCCCGCGGCAAGCTCGCCAACTCCGAGATCGTCTCGACCGTCATGTGCAACCTTGGCTTCTCCATCGCTATGAAGGAGCAGGGCTTCGAGATGGTTCAGACCGCCGTGGGGGACCGCTACGTTTTGGAGCGCATGCTCGCGGATGGCGCCGTCATCGGCGGCGAACAGTCCGGCCACATCATCTTCCTGGAGCACAACACCACCGGTGACGGCCTGGTGACGGCTCTGCAGCTGCTGGCCGTGCTCAAGCGCACCGGTCGTACCCTCACTGATCTTGCCGGCATCATGAAGAAGTACCCGCAGGTACTCGTCAACGTGCATTCCGACAACAAGGCCGGCCTGGACGATTGCCAGCCCATCTGGGATGCCGTCGCTGCCGCCGAGAAGGAGCTTGACGGCCGCGGCCGCATTCTGGTGCGCCCGAGCGGTACCGAGCCGCTGGTCCGCGTGATGGCCGAGGCCGAGACGCACGAGCTGACCCAGCGCGTTGTCGACGACATCGTCGAGGTTGTCAAGCGCGAACTTCCCTAATGGTCAAAAACGGGTGCCAAGTGGTAAACTGTTAAGGTTATTTGATTGATTGGTATGTCCGAGGGGGAGCATGTTCACTAAAGTCCTAAGGTCTTTTGGTATGCGTGGTCGAGTCCTTACGCTGGATGCTCCCATCTCGGGCGACGTCATTCCGCTCTCCGAGGTAAACGACCAGACGTTTGCCACCGGCCTTTTGGGCCAGGGCGTGGCGATTCAGCCTACCGGCACGCGTGTGATTGCGCCGGCAGACGCCAAGGTCGAGGCCATTTTTCCCACGGGTCACGCCGTTGCGCTCAACACGGTCGATGGCCTAGACGTGCTCATCCACGTTGGTTTGGACACTGTTCAGCTTGAGGGCAAGCATTTTAGCGTGCATGCACAGGTGGGCGATGTCGTCCATAAGGGTGACGTGCTCATCGAGTTCGATCGCGAGGCAATTGCTGCCGAGGGCTACGATGTGACGGTTCCCATCTTGGTGTGCAACTCCGTTGAGTTCTCGAGTATCAAGGGCTCCGTTGGTGCGCATGTCGAAGAGATGGACCAGCTCATCGTTGCTCGCGAGCGCTAGCAAGTGCACGTGGCCATTAGCCTACAATTCAAACACGTTTATGGAGGGCGCCCTTGAAAGAGGGCGCCCTCCGTGGCAAGATGGGATTTGTCCGAAGCTAAACGGCTTTGGGTCACCGTGGACGGGCAGGGGCCTCGACGCGGCTAGACACGAGACACATACATTACGCGACCTCGCCCTGGTGGCCGCACACGTTGGTTGCGGCCGACGCGGGCCGCGGGCAAGTGCTTGTAAGGGGAGCCTTGCCTCTCTTGTACGAGAAAGGACGCGTAATGAAGATCATTAAAGCTAAAGACTACGAGGATATGAGCCGCAAGGCCGCCAATATCATCTCGGCGCAGGTTATCCTCAAGCCCGATTGCGTGCTGGGTCTTGCCACCGGCTCCACCCCGATCGGTGCCTACAAGCAGCTCGCTGCTTGGTACGAGAAGGGCGACGTCGACTTTGCCGAGGTCAGCACCTACAACCTGGACGAGTATCGCGGCCTTTCGCACGACGATCCCCAGAGCTATCACTACTTCATGCGTGAGAACTTCTTCGATCACATCAACATCGACCTGAACAACACGCATGTGCCCGACGGTTCCAACCCCGACGCCGCCGCTGCCTGCTCTGAGTACGACAAGATCGTCGCCGCCGCCGGTTACCCGGATCTGCAGCTGCTCGGCATTGGCAACAACGGCCACATCGGTTTCAACGAGCCCGATGACCACTTCTCCAAGGGCACGCACTGCGTCGACCTCACCGAGAGCACCATTCAGGCCAACAGCCGCCTGTTCGACAGCATCGACGATGTTCCCCGTCAGGCCTACACCATGGGTACCCAGACCATCATGTATGCCCGCATGATCCTAGTCGTCGCCAACGGCGAGGCCAAGGCTCAGGCCGTGCATGACATGTGCTATGGTCCGGTTACGCCCGCGTGCCCGGCTTCGATCCTGCAGCTGCACACCAACTGCGTTGTCGTTGCCGACGAGGCCGCCCTTTCGCTCTGCGAGTAGCGCGAATCCTGCATCTCGACATAGCCTTGCCTAAGGCCTCCGCTTTGCGGGGGCCTTTTTGTTTTCAAGACTTTAGTCTGCTGGCCGCGCAGCGGCCAGCTTTAAACCACCCGCTACGCGGGTGGAGACAAACGGCTTTACAAAGCCACCCCTCCGACCGATATTGACGATTGTTCAGGCCGTCAAGAATTCGAGTCGAAGGGGTGGTCGCCATGGCCCAGAAGGCCTACAGCCTTTCCCACACGAAGTGGATGTGCAAGTACCACATCGCGTTCACGCCGAAGTATAGGCGCAAAGTGATCTACAACCAAATCAGGAGCGACATAGGGGAGATCCTCAGGAAGCTGTGCGAGTACAAGGGGATCGAGATAATCGAGGGGCACCTGATGCCCGACCACGTGCACGTGCTGCTGGCGATCCCGCCGAAGTACAGCGTCGCGAGCGTCATGGGCTACCTGAAGGGGAAGAGCTCGCTGATGATATTCGACAGGCACGCCAACCTCAAGTACAAGTTCGGCAACAGGAAGTTCTGGGCGGAGGGCTACTACGTGTCCACCGTCGGCCTGAACGAGGCGACGATCGCCAAGTACATCAGGGAGCAGGAGTCCCACGACATCGCGCTGGACAAGCTGAGCGTGAAGGAGTACGAGGACCCCTTCAAGAGGAGGTTATCCTGCCGGTTCGACCGGCGCGCCACGGGTCAAGATGCACTAGGCCTGGATGAAGTCCGGGCCCGCGCCTTTAGACGCGAGCCCGGGGCCCGTGGGTTATACCCTAAGAGCAAACCACCCTTTTTAAGGGTGGTTCTGATTATCCCTCTCCGCCCGCTTGACCAAAATCTTGCCGCAAGCTTGACGAATGCCGGATGCCCAACAGCTTGATTCATTCCATACCAGATTCTATGCAAAAATGCCACTAAAAGGTCGTAGACGGTAGCGGGTGCTAGGCGAGTTGAATGACATAGCTGAACCTTGTTCATTTGCGTTACACTGCCGCTTAGATGGGACAAGCTGACAAGCTCATTTACCTGCTTAAAGACCGATTAGTCGGGGGATTAATAACAATCGGCCCTCGCTGTACAAAAACTTGCCGCTTGCGTACCAAAAGACAACCTAAAACGCAAGGTCGCTCTATTCATAGCGCGGCTTGTATGGTCTTGCGGTTACAGTGTCCATACGGTCGAGTTGAGGAGCGGGCATGGTAAACGATTTGGGCAGTATGGACGACCTCGAGCTGATGCCGCTGGGCGGTGGCTATATGGTGCGACGCGAACGCTTGATGAATGAGCTTCTCGCCAAGGGCCGAAAGGCCGGCATCGTGGTTCTTTATGCGCCCGACGGGTTTGGGAAGACCTCGGTGCTGCTGCAGTACACCCATGAGGTTAAATGCGACCCGACGCGAGGCCCCGTGCGGATTATCGAGGCCGATCGCGCCATTGGGCGCGAGTTGTTTATGCAGCTCGAGGTGGTTACCGACGAACTCAAAGACAAACCGCACTCCCTTATCGCGATTGATAATGTGCCAAACCTCGATCAGCACGATACCGAAGACCTCATCGACAGGATTCGCGGCCTGCGCGCTATGGGGGTAGGGGTCTTTATCTCCTGCCGTCCTTCAAATCGTCAGCTGATTCATGGGCTGGGCGATTCGGTTAAGATCAATGCGCAGATGCTCAAGGTGCATGCCTATGAGTATTCGGCGTGGGCATCGGCGTTTTCGATCAGCACATCGCTCGACTTTTATCAGCTCACGCAGGGCGTGCCCGAGCTCGTTTCGGCATTGCAGACGGGTCTGTATGGCCAAGGCGACGTAGCCGGTCTGCTCGAAAACGAGATTGTCAACGTATATGGCGCGGCACTTGTCGACCTGGCTTCGCTCGACAATAATGCACTGTTTTGCGTGGCATGTCTCATGATTTTGATGGGCGAGGGCAATATCGCAGAACTCGAGGCTTGCGGGGTGAGGCTATCGATGGTCGACCAGTCCTACTTCGTACGCGACTACCCGATCTTTGGCTTGGACCCCGCCGAGCGGAGTTTTACGTGTCTGGGCACGGAGGATAACGGACGCTTGCGTTTGCGTAAGTTGGTGGCCGAGGTTCGCCCCGAACTTGTTCCGAGGGCGGCCCGGATTTTGCTTAAAGCGGGCCGATGCGATGCGGCGATGGGCCTGGCGGACGCCTTTTTGGACCGTGGAGCGGTCCTTGAACTTGCTGGGCAGTATGGGGTCGATCTTGCTCTGACGGGGCACGGGGCCGATATCTGCCGAGCAGCGCTGGGTACGATCGATGCCGACGATCCGGCTCCAGAGCCAACGCCTGCCGAGGCGCTCGGCGTGTATTTGGCAGCGGTCAGCGTGTCCAATACAAAGCTCGCTCGCTATATGGCATCGGTCATCGAGCGCGGGGGCGAACGGGCGGCCTGCGAAATAGACCCTGTTTCATGGAGAGTGGCCCAGACACTGACGGCTGTTTGCTATGGGGACAACGGGCTTGGGCTTCCTACGAACCTGGCCGTGCCAGAAATCGAGACATCCCATACCGCACTCGATATGTTGTCCGCGCATATCGAGGTCAAGCGCTGCCTGACCGAGCGGGGAGATGACGGCGGCGTTCTACAGCAGCTCAAAACGAGCAAGGCCTACGACTGTGAGCTCGACATCGCGGGGATTGTTATACGGGCCGATAGCATGCTGGTGGAGCTCTTTGACGGGTCGTTTACGGGAACCGACGAGCGCGACGACGAGATGACGGTGGTGCGGGAGGCGCTCGACGTGCGTGGGCTTAAGGCGATGGCTATCTGGGTGCGCATGGTGTTGGCGGCACGGCGGCTCCTTTCCGGCCTGCCGGTAACCGACGACGCGGCGTTCAACGAGCTCGATCGTTTTGCCGTGCGCATGCGCGACAACCAGATTCAGCTGTTTGGCCTGTTGCTAGAAGGCTGGCAGTCGCTGGCAGAGGGACGGCCGGTTAATGCAAAGTTCCGTGCGGTCCAAGTGCTCAAACTTGCCGAGGAGTCGATTGCGTACATGCGCGATAACGCATTGCTGCTGGAGCGCGCGGCGTATCTGCGTAACACCTCGATGGTTTCGGTACGCGAGGAAGCGGAGTTGCTCGATATAAGCCAGACGCAGGTTGGTGGTGCAGAAGCCTGGATGGTGGCGCTGCATTTGGCTTGCGCGGGGCGAGATAGCGATCTCGCGGCCTGGATGTCCATGAATCGCGCGGGGATTCTGGAACCATCGTATCGGCTCTTTGCGCGCCTTGCCATGCATTGTCTGGGCGAGCCGGCGACCAGGATTCGCAAGAAGCTTCCCGTGCGCGAGCTGTCGCGGTACTCGCTGCGCGACGATTTGGAAGGGGAGGGCGAGCGCCTGTTCCAGGCTGGCGAGGTTGAAGCCGTTGATACCATCGACCATATCGAGATTCGCATGTTTGGTGCGTTCCGCGCCGAGCGCGACGGGTTTCCCATCACGGGCAAAATGTGGCGCCGCAAGAAGGCGGCGACGCTTGCCGAGCGGCTTGCACTGGGCATGGATGCGCTCGTCGACCGCGAGACGCTGGCAATGGAGTTGTGGCCCCATGCCGAGTTCAATAGCGCACGCAACAACCTGTACTCGACGATATCGCGCTTGCGGTCGGCTTTGGGACCGACGCCGGATGGCAAGTCGTGTGTGCTCATCCAAAATGAATGCATCGGACTCAACGGTGACTACGTCAAGACCGATGTACGGCTGTTTGACCAGATAAGCCGCGAGGTTTTGGGAAATCGCACGGGTGCGCGCGGGCCCCATCTGGTCGAGTTGTGCCTTAAGATTGAGCAACTTTATGCCGGACCGCTGCATGTGCCCAATGGCTGTAACCCCACCTACTTTTTGCGTATGCGACGCATTATGGAATCGAAGTATATCGACTGCATGATTCGGGGCGCGAATGCCGCCCTAGAAGAAAACGACCTGCAGTCGGCGGTATGGCTGGTGGAGTCGGGGCTGCGGCAAGAGACGGCGCGTGAGGATATGGTGCGCTGCGCCATGCGCGTCTACAGTGCGGCGGGGCGGCGGCGCGATATCGTCGAGCTGTACAGCGGGCATATGCATCATCTGAGGGAGCAGGTCAATGGCGTGCCCGAGCCCGAGACGCGGCGTCTATACGAGCGCTTGGTGGAGGGGCGGCTCAATCGCGTGCTGGTCGAGCGATAAAAAACGGGCGTCCGAAGTACTTGGGCACCCGTAAGCTTGCTATGTGTTCGCTCGCCGGATCATTGGCTCTTAGACGAGCTTGATCTTCTCAATGTCCTTGCGCGAGGACTCGCGATACAGCGAGAACTTGCGGCCGATGACCTGGACGACCTCGGCGTGGCAACGCTCAGCGAGCTCTTCGGCGGCCTCGCGGGCGGAAAGACTGGAGCCATCGAGCACGGAGCACTTAACGAGCTCGTGCTTCTCCAGGTAGGCGACCGTCTGCTCGACGGTGCCCTCGTTGACATCGGACTTACCGATGATGATAGCGGGGTTGAGGTGATGGGCCATGCTGCGAAGCTGCTTGACCTGTGCTCCTGTCAGTGCCATGGGTTCTCGCTTTCTATGTATGGGGCGCCCCGCGACGGGGCCTTAATCTACGTGAGCTGTCCCACGATAGCGCAGGAACGGCGCGGTGTGGAGCGCGTTTGCCCAGTTCAAAAAGAATGCGGATGCCGAGGTGATGGGCAGTGCGGGCTGTGAACGGGCTACGAGCGGGATTCAGAGACCGGTTCCCATACAATAAACGCCCAGCGAACCTTACGGATATGGTCGAGCATATAGCGCCCCTGCGGCACGCCCTTGGAGCCCGGCTCGCCGGCATGGGGGTTTTCGATCATGTGCTGAGCGATATAGTCGCGCAGGCGGTCGATCTTATCCTCGTTGCCATGCTCGAGCATACGGGAAAAATCCGCCACGCCTGCCTCAAGGCTATCGAAGGTATCGCGACGAGGCGATTCAAAGTATGTAACCTGCGGCAGGGCACCCATCTGAATGAGGATGTTGAAGGCGTACACAAAGCCATTGCTGCAGGTAACCGAGGCGCCGATAGCGTTCATCAAGTGCAGGTCATAGCGCGGGCTGGAGTTGGCGACCATCGTGACAGCACAACGCCGACGAGCCGTACGGTCGAGCTTGGCAAGCGCACCTTTTAGATTGGTCGTCGTAACCGACCGACTGGCAAAGGCAACATCCACCGCTTTCGCGACCGGTCCAACCAAATCCCAATCATCATCCCAAGCAAGCTCAAGCGGTGTAATGCGATTCTCGAGCCCATAGTACTCAATGCCAGCATCAAGCGTGCCCAACATGGCAGGGGAAAAGTCAGCAGCAATCACAGGATGTCCGTCTTGCGCAAGCGGAATAGCAATCGACCCAGCCCCACACCCCATATCCAGCACCGACTCACCAGGCTTTAACGCCAACAGCTTCATAAAGTCCCGGGCATACGGGGCAGTCTCAAGCGGCCGAAAATGCCGAGCCCTTTTATCCCACTCAAAAGAATCATCAGCCCGCCGCCGACCAGCCTGCAGGCGCATCCATTCGCCATTCCAATCCGCAGCAAGCAGCTCAGATTGAATTACACCATCAGCCACGGGCCATCCCCCTCACAACAAAAAAGCGGCTCCTCCCAAAAGAAGAGCCGCAACAAGCATATATCAGAAAAAGAACCGTTCCAACGCCAAACCGCCATACCAGCAAAGTAGGGCAGAAGCGAAGCGACTGCCAAAGGGATAGAACCCAACTGAGGTCCCGTTGTGCGGGAGCCCCGGGGAGGGCAAATATATAAGGTCGATCGCGAGTTCCGCACGAGCCGGAGAGCACTTAATGTGCTCTCCGTGCGAGTCAGGACTGTCCGAGCAGGCGACCTTATATGTCTGCCGCCCGGCGGCGGGGCTCCTCGCCAGTCCCCCTCAGCTAGTTCTTCAGCGAGTTCAGCGGCGCCGGGAAGCGTCCACCGCGATGGGCAAGCACGGTGCCGGCGTTGGGGTTCACCGGCATGATGGGTGCACGGCCAAACAGGCCGCCGTACTCGACGCAGTCGCCCACGCCCTTGCCGATGGCGGGGATCACGCGCACGGCCGTGGTCTTGTTGTTGATGACGCCGATGGCCATCTCGTCGGCGATGATGCCGGCGATGGTCTCGACCGGGGTGTCGCCGGGGATGGCGATCATGTCCAGGCCAACGGAGCACACGCAGGTCATGGCCTCAAGCTTCTCGAGCGAAAGCGCGCCGGCCTCGACGGCGGCGATCATGCCGGCGTCCTCGGACACGGGGATGAAAGCGCCCGAGAGACCGCCCACGCTGGAGCTGGCCATGACGCCGCCCTTCTTGACGGCATCGTTGAGCATGGCGAGCGCGCAGGTCGTGCCCGGGCCACCGCAGGTGCCCACGCCGATGATCTCGAGGATGCGGGCAACGGAATCGCCGATGGCAGGCGTGGGAGCCAGCGACAGGTCGACAATGCCCTTCTCGACACCCAGACGATGGGCGGCCTCGCGGCTCATGAGCTCGCCGGCACGGGTGATCTTAAAGGCGGTCTGCTTAATCTTCTCGGCGACTTCCATCATCGATGCGGAATCGGGCAGCGTCTCCAGGGCTGCGGCCATAACGCCGGGGCCCGAGACGCCTACGTTGATGACGGCGTCGGCCTCGCCACCGCCGTGGACGGCGCCCGCCATAAACGGGGAGTCCTCGACCATGTTGGCAAAGCAGACAAACTTGGAAGCGCCGACGGAATCCTGGTCGGCCGTGAGTTTAGCGGCATCGATGATGGTCTGGGCGGCCATGAGCACGGCATCCATGTTGATACCGGCGCGCAGGCTGGCGACGTTGACGCTGGAGCAGACGCGGCTCGTGGTGGCGAGCGCCTGGGGGATGGACTGGATGACGCGGCGGTCGGCGTCGCCGATGCCCTTCTGGACGAGCGCGGAGAAGCCGCCCAGGTAATCGATGCCGAGCGTCTCGGCCGCGCGGTCGAGGGCGTGCGCGATGGGGGTGAGGTCCTCATCCTTGCAGCACGCGGCGATCTGGGCCACCGGGGTGACGGAAACGCGCTTGTTGACGATGGGGATACCGTACTCGCGCTCGAGGTTCTCGGCGGTCTCGACCAGATGCTCAGCCGTGTGCGTCACGTGGTCGTAGATCTTCGTGCACATGCGGTCGAGGTTCTCGTCACCGCAACCCATGAGCGAAACACCCATGGTGATGGTCCTGATGTCGAGGTTCTGCTCCTCAACCATGCCGCGGGTTTCCGCGATTTCTGCGGGCGTGATCGCCATCCTTGCGCTCCTATCTGCCAAAACGAGCATAGTCTTTTCTATTCTAACGTGCCGCACGTGCCAAGTGGCGCATGCGGCACGTTTTGGTGCTCGGTTGTTTCCGTTGTGTTACTGCCCAAAGACCTCTTCGGCGATACGAGCGCTTTCGGCGGCGTCCTTGGCGTAGTAGTCCGCGCCGATCTGCTTGGCGTATTCGGGGGTGAGCACGGCGCCGCCTACGATGATCTTGACGCCCGGAACCTCGGCATGGAGCAACTTGATGGTCTCTTCCATGGCGACGACCGTGGTGGTCATAAGCGCCGAGAGGCCGACGAGCTTGATGTCACGCTCCCGCACGGTCTTGAGCACCTCTTGCGGGTCGACGTCGCGGCCTAGGTCAAAGACGGTATAGCCGTAGTTATCGAGCAGCATCTTGACGATGTTCTTACCGATGTCGTGGATGTCGCCCTTGACGGTGGCCACGCAGATCTTGCCCTTGTCGGCGATCTCGCCGGCGGGCATCAGGCGCTTGATGGTGTCGAAGCCCACGCGTGCGGCTTCGGCCGAGGCCATAAGCTGCGGCAAGAAGAACTTGCCCTGGTCAAAGAGGACGCCAACCTCGTCGAGGGCGGGGATAAAGTGATTGTTGATGAGGTCCATGGCGTCGTGGTCTGCCAGCAGACGCTCGGTCTCGGCAGCGATCTCGCCTTTGCGGCCCGAGACGACCATGCGACGAATCGGGTCGTCGTTGCCGTCGGTGCCGGCAGCGGGCACGGTGTCGGTCGATGCGGCCTGAGCTGCTGCCGGGTTGGCGGCGATCTTATACGGATCGGTCCAGCCGGCATAGCGCTCGATGTATCCGGTCGAGCCCTCGTCCTCAACGCTCAGGACGCGATAGCTGTAGACGGTATCCATAAAGCGCTTGGAGCCCGGGTTCATGATGGGGGCGTCCAGACCCGCGCCAAAAGCGGCGGCCAAAAAGACCGAACCCAGCAGCGGGCGAGCGGGCAGGCCAAAGCTGATGTTCGACACGCCGAGCGCGCATTTGACGCCCAGGCGCTCCTTGCACAGGGACATGGCGCGCAGGATCTGCTCGGCCTGGCGTTGATTGGTCGAGGCGGTCATGACCAGGCAGTCGATGAGGATGCGGTCCGGGCCAATGCCGTAGCGGGCGGCCTCGGCCACGATGCGCTCGGCGATGGCGAAGCGGGCCTCGGCGGTATCGGGGATGCCGCCTTCGTCGAGCGTAAGGCCGACGACGTTGGTGCCGTAGTGGGCAACCAACGGAAAGATCTCATCCATGATCTGCTGCTTGCCATTGACCGAGTTGATGATGGGCTTGCCGGCGTAGCGGCGCACGGCGGCTTCGACGGCTGCGGGGTCGGTGGAGTCGATCTGCAACGGCAGCAGCGTGGAACCCTGGAGCTGCTCGGTGGCCTGTTGGATAATCTTGACCTCGTCGATCTCGGGCAGGCCCACGTTGACGTCCAGGATGTCGGCGCCCTGCTCCTGCTGGCTGATGCCCTGGCTCACCACGTAGTCCAGATCGCCGTCGCGCAGGGCCTGCTGCAGGCGCTTTTTGCCGGTGGGATTGATGCGCTCGCCGATGACGGCAATCTTGTGGCCGTCGCAGGGAAGGTCCACCACAGTCTGGGCACTTGTGACCGACATGCTGGGCTTGCGGTGGCGCGGACTGGGCGTGTGGTTATCGATAAGCGTGCGCAAGGCGGCCATGTGCGCCGGCGTGGTGCCGCAGCAGCCGCCCACGACGCTCACGCCGTCCTCAATCATGCCGGCGACGGCTTTGGCGTATTCGGGGGCCTGGATGTCAAAGACGGTATTACCGTCGTCGTCCACGTGGGGCAGTCCCGCATTGGCCTGCACCATAACGGGTTTGTCCGTAACGGTGAGCATACGTGCGGCGAGCCCTCGGAGCTCGGCCGGTCCCTGGCTGCAGTTGATGCCCAAAACGTCGGCGCCGATGGCGTCGAGCGTGATGGCGGCCACCTCGGGACTCGTGCCCAGGAACGTGCGACCGTCTTCCTCAAAGGTCATGGTGGCAAAGACGGGCAGGTCGGAGTTCTCTCGGCAGGCGAGGACGGCCGCCTTGATCTCGGCAAGGTCGGTCATGGTCTCGATAATAAAGAGGTCCACGCCCGCATCGACGCCGGCGCGCACTTCCTCGGCAAAGAGGTCGTAGGCCTCGTCAAAGCTGAGGGTGCCCAGGGGGCGCAGCAGGGCGCCGATGGGGCCGATGTCGCCGGCGACGTAGTGGGCGCCGGCCGCGCTGGCGCAAGAGACCGCGGCGGCAAAGACATCTGCCACGGTGGCGGCGCCATCGAGCTTGTGCGCGTTGGCGCCAAAGGTGTTGGCGGTGATCACATCGCAGCCGGCCTCGACGTACTGACGCTGGATGTCGGTGATGACCTGAGGCTCCTCAAAGTTGAGCAGCTCGGGCAGGGCGCCTGCCTTCATGCCGGCGGCCTGCAGCATGGTGCCCATGCCGCCGTCGAACAGCAGGTGCCCCGTGCCCTCGATGGCAGCGCGCAGGCGATCGTCCTTAATGCGAAGGTCGTCGATTGTGCGCGTCTTGTACGTGGCGCCATTGCGGCGTGCGGCATCAACGGGCGCCGCCAGCGCGGCACCGTCCAGATCATGAGTGATAAGCGGAGTAAACATCAATGAGCTCCTAATGGCTGGAATAGCAGGTGGTGTGGGCGGCGCGGAAGCGACAGTGCTCGCGCATGCGGCAGATATTGCAGGTGGGGCGGCTCTGGGCGTCGTGGACCTCGCCGTCGAACAGACCGATCACCGCGGTCACGCTCTTGGTGGGCATGAGCAGGCTGGTGGGCGTGACGGTAAGCCCGATGAGCCGCGTAGCGTTGAGCGCAGCCACGATTGAGCGCTGGGCCGAGAGCGGGCAGTCGCCATAGCCGGGACTAAAGCGCCAGTTACCGGCGAGCCCGTGTGCAGCGGCCGCAGCCTTGACCTGCTGGTCCATCTGCTCGACGGCGGCTTCTACATAGGCAGAGCATGCGGCGTCGAGCACGGCGCCTTCCAGAGGCTGCTGGGCTCCCGTGGTGCGCAGGCGACGCTCGGCGTTCATGCCGAGGGTGCATGCCATGAGTGCGGCAAGGCGGGCGTCCTTAAGGTGGCGATAGATATCACGACCCCGCAGCTTAACATTGGTGCCAACCAAGCGGATGCAGGGCTCGCCCTGCTCGTCGACGCCCGTGGCATCGACGGCAAACACGCGTCGCACGCCGCGGGGCTCGATATCCAGCTCTAGGCGCTCGACTACAAGCTCAATTCGTCGGGACAGCTCGGGCTCAATCTGCTGGCCGCCGTAGCCCAGATACCGCAGCATCTCGGCACGGTCGACACGAGGGTGGTGGGCAGCGTCGATACGGTAAAGCGCCGGCGACGCAAGGTCGGCCGGCACTTCAACAACGGTTGTATCGATGTGCGGTTTTTCCATTACCCTAGGCGCTCCATAATGGTCGCGGCGATCGCAGGACGATTCATAGTGTACAGGTGCAGACCGGCGGCACCGTGCTCCTTGAGGTCGCAAAGCTGACGGGCGGCATAATCTACACCGGCTGCCTGCAGGCTCTCGGGGTCGTTCTCGTACTTGGCGAGAATCTTGATGACGGGGGAGGGCAGCGACGCACCGCACATAAAGACCATGCGGCTGATTTGCGACTTGCCCATAAACGGCATGATGCCCGCGGTAATGGGCACGGTGATGCCCGCCTTGTCGGCAAGCTCGCGGAAGCGGTAGAAGCACTCGTTGTCAAAGAAGAGCTGCGTCACAAAGAAGCTCGCGCCGGCGTCCTGTTTTTGCTTGAGGTATTCGACCGAAGCGTTGAGGTCCTCACAGGCAATGTGGCCCTCGGGGTAGGCCGCGGCGCCCACACAAAAGCCGGCGTCGACAAGCTCGGGGATGAGGTCACGGGCGTAGGCGTAGTCCGAGGCGGGCTTGTCATCCTCGGTCGCGCCAGTGGGCAGATCACCGCGCAGGGCCAGGATGTTTTCTACGCCGGCGGAGCGGTATTCGTCGATCTTGGCGACGATATCGGCGTGCGAGCGGCCCACGCAGGTGAGGTGCGCCACCGAGGGCGTATTGAATTCGCTCGTAATCATATGCGCGATGGGGGCGGTGGTGGCGCCATTGCCCGAGCCGCCGGCAGAGCAGGTGACCGAGACAAAGCTCGGCGAAAGCTTGCACAGATTGCCTGCCACCTCGCGAGCCGTGTTGAGGGTAAGCTCGCCCTTGGGCGGGAACATCTCAAACGAAACGGGTGCGGTGCCCTGGGATGCTGCCTGCTTAAAAACCTCGTCGACGCGCATATCGTGCTCCTTTAGATACGTAATAGTGTGATGTGTTGTAAGGATTCTACAGCACCACTGTGTCACGGTGGAGTTTCACTCGCTATTCGGGGATACCAATCAAAGATGCCTTGCTATCGACATTCCCTATAGCAGAGCGGTCAATCTGGGATGGGGCTATAAAGACTGGTATCTGATGCGAAATACCAGTTAATAGAGCCCCATCCCAAATTGACTACCCTTAAACCATGGGGAGAGGTCTGCAATTTATACAGTTGATTGGCTGTTGAGGGCGGCAACGCCGCCGCGATGCGGTAACCTCATTGATTGGTTTCGTGACAGCAACATAACGGTAATGTTGCGGAAACACGACGAGCCTAATCTATGACTCGTTCGTTAGTAATCAACACCGCTTCTCACGCGGTGCCGATACGAAGGGAGTTCCGTATGGCCGAACTTACTGACCGCTTCGGGACCATGGTGTTCTCTGAGGAAGTCATGAAGGACTACCTCCCCAAGGACATTTGGAAGCGCCTTGCTGCAACCCTCGAGGACGGTGAGCCGCTCGACCTGGATGTGGCCAACGCCGTTGCCCACGCCATGAAGGTCTGGGCCATCTCCAAGGGCGCGACGCACTACGCGCACTGGTTCCAGCCGCTTTCGGGCATTACTTCCGAGAAGCACGACAGCTTCCTCGAGCCCAACCACGACGGCACCGCCATTACCAAGTTTACGGGCAAGAACCTCATCCAGGGCGAGCCGGACGCCTCCAGCTTCCCCAACGGCGGCCTGCGTGCCACCTTCGAGGCCCGTGGCTACACCGCTTGGGATCCCACCAGCCCCGCATTCATTAAGGACGATGTCCTGTGCATCCCCACGGCTTTTTGCTCCTACACGGGCGAGGCCCTGGACAAGAAGACCCCGCTGCTGCGCTCCATGACCGCACTCTCGCGTGAGTCCAAGCGCGTTTTGGCGCTGTTTGGTAAGACCCCCAAGAAGGTCGTTCCTTCCGTGGGCGATGAGCAGGAGTACTTCCTGATCAAGAAGGACGCTTACCGCAAGCGCAGGGACCTGGTCATCACCGGGCGCACCCTCTTTGGTGCTGCTCCCTGCAAGGGCCAGGAGCTCGAGGAGCACTACTTTGGCGCTATCCGCCCCACCGTCTCGTCCTATATGAAGGACCTGGACGATGAACTGTGGGCGCTTGGCATTCCTGCCAAGACCAAGCACAACGAGGTCGCTCCCTGCCAGCATGAGCTCGCCCCTGTCTACGGCGAGGTCAACGAGGCCATCGACCAGAATCTGGTCATGATGGAGAAGATGAAGCTCATCGCCTCCCGTCACGACTTGGTCTGCCTGCTGCACGAGAAGCCCTTTGAGGGCATCAACGGTTCGGGCAAGCACAACAACTGGTCGCTTGGCACCGAGTCCGAGAACCTGCTCGACCCGGGCGACACCCCGCTCGACAACCTGCAGTTCATCGTCTTCCTCACCGCGGTGATCGAGGCCGTCGATAACTATCAGGAGCTCCTGCGTGCCTCCGTTGCCTCGGCCGGCAACGATCATCGTCTGGGCGCCAACGAGGCTCCTCCGGCGATTATGTCCATCTTCCTGGGCGACCAGCTTACCGAGGTTGTCGAGAAGATCATCGATGGCAAGGCTTCCGTCCATGCCACGCGCGGCGTGCTTGACTTGGGCGCCGATACCCTGCCCAAACTGATGCAGGACAACACCGACCGCAACCGCACCTCCCCGTTCGCCTTCACCGGCAACAAGTTCGAGTTCCGTGCCTGCGGCTCCGAGCAAAACGTTTCCGACTCCAACCTGGTGCTCGATGCTGCCGTGGCCAAGTCGCTCAAGTCTTTCGCCGACGCACTCGAGGGTACGCCCGAGGATAAGTTCCAGGACGCCGCGCTCGAGTACTGCAAGAAGGTGCTGACCGATCACCAGCGCATCCTGTTCTCCGGCGACGGTTACTCCGACGAGTGGCCCATCGAGGCCGAGAAGCGCGGCCTTGCCAACAACAAGACCACGGCCGACGCTCTTCCCGCCTTTGTTTCCGATAAGGCCATTGCGCTCTTTGAGGAGACGGGCGTCCTGACCAAGGCCGAGGCCCAGTGCCGCTATGACTGCAAGCTCGAGAAGTACAACAAGCTCATGAACATCGAGGCTACCACGATGGTTCGCGAGGCGCGTCGTACCTATCGCCCGGTCATTACCGCCTATGCCACCAAGGTCGCTAAGGGCCTTGAGACTATTCGTGCCGCCGGTGCTGAGGCCGCCATGCAGTGCGAGCAGAACACGCTCAACAAGCTCTGCAACGGTATCACCGCCATCAACGACTCCATCAAGGCGCTCGACGCCGTACATCAGAAGGCCGAGGCTCTCGATGGCCAGGAGCAGGCCAACGTATACGCGCACGAGGTCGTTCCCGCTATGGATACGCTGCGTGCCGCCGTGGACGCAATGGAGGAGATCGTGGCCGCCGACTACTGGCCGGTTCCGACCTACGACGACATTCTGTTCTACGTGTAGAACGTAACCGACATATCGTCACGCTATTGAGCCGGGGTCCGCATCGCGTGGGCCCCGGCTTTTTGTTTGCGAAGGACGCTTTGGATCCCGCTTTGCAACTGATTCGCCCACGCAATAAGGGGCCGTGGGCAAAAAACGTCAAATATGAGTACTGTCACAAGCCCTGTAGCATTATCTTTTTGCAAAATATGCAGTGTTACGCAACATATGTCCAAGTACTTAGCTGATAAACGCCTGCAATTCCTCCGCCGTAGGACGCCTTGTGTCCAAATCGCCTTCTGATGGCATGAAATCGCTGTTACTAAATTGGTAACAGTACTCATATTTGCTATTTTTTGTCCACGGGCCCTTGGATGACAGTGTGATTTTATGCCTTCGGGGTTCGAATCCCGGCGCATGGGTAGCAAAAAGCCCGCCGCCGCGAGGGCAACGGGCTTCTCAGATTCAGTGGTGCCCCCAGCGGGATGTCCGCGTGCGGCTGGCGCCGCCCGCTTTCGCTGCGTCGCTCCGCTCCTTGCGTGCTGCGCTGGAAAACGCTTACGCGTTTCCTCAGCTCCGCACCCTGTCGGGTTCGAATCCCGGCGTTGGAGAAGAAAAAAGCCCGTCACCACAAGGGTAACGGGCTTTGCATTTCAAATGGTGCCCCCAGCGGGATTCGAACCCGCGATATCCACCTTGAAAGGGTGGCGTCCTTGGCCGCTAGACGATGGGGACAGCGGGAAAGAGTATAGCAGACTTTTTTGTCGGCGCGTATATCGTTGGCAAACTGGAAAACCACCACAAAGGTACCTGTCCCCTTTGTGGTGGTGGGGTGCTAGGGGAGGAGCTTCATGGCGGCGTCGTGGGCGGCGCGCTCGTAGGTGTCGTCGAGGGGCTTGAGCGGCAGCAGGGCTGTGGCCTGCGCATCGCCGCGGCGCTCGAGGGCGTGTGCGATCAGCCAGTCGGCGAGTTCGGGGTTTTTGGGCAGCGCCGGCCCGTGCAGGTACGTGCCGATCACGCCCTTGTAGACGAGGCCCTCAAAGCCATCGTCGCCGTTGTTGCCGGTGCCCGTGACGACGGACGTTCCGAGCGGCGTGGCCGCTGTATCGAGCAGGGTGCGGCCGCCGTGGTTCTCGAATCCCACAAAGGGCTCGGGTGCCAGATTGGTTTCGACGGCTACGTTGCCGATCAGGCGGTCGGAGCCGCGTACGGTTTCGGCGGCAATGACCCCCAGACCCTCGATGCGATCCTCGCCCATATAGTACGAACGGCCGAGCAGCTGATAGCCGCCACAGATGGCAAGCAGCGAGCCGCCATCCTCAACATAGGCCGCGACCTTGTCTTTTTGAGCGAGCAGTTCATGTGCAACCGCCAGCTGGTCGCGATCGGAGCCACCGCCCATCATAACGATGTCGGCGTCGGTCAGGTCGAGCGTCTCGCCCATGTGGACTTCGTCCACACGCACGGGAATGCCGCGCCAGGCGCAGCGGCGCTCGAGGGCGATAACGTTGCCGCCGTCGGCGTAGAGGTTGAGCGCATCGGGGTACAGATAGACGATGCGCAGGGGGCGCGAGAGCTCGACCGGCACAATGTCGGTGGGGACAGCGCTGCCATCGGCGCGCGTTACGGCGTGGGAGGCAACCGAGCTTGCATCGGCGCCCTTGAGCCCGTCGAGTTCCTTGACCAGTGGCGGGAAGGCCGTGTAGTTGGCGACGGCGTAGAAGGTGTCATCGGCGGCCTCGTCTGCCACGGCGCCGATCGCCTGCGCGACGTCCGAGATAATCGCGGCATCGATGCCGGCGTACTTGAGGCGTACCTGCATGTCGTGCGCACGCGTGCCTCCGGCAAAGGCGACAAGACCCGGCGTGTCGGCGATGCGCTCGAAGTCGACATCGTAGATCCACGAGACATCGTGGCCGTCGGCATCGTTATCGTTTAGGAAGAAGGCGCAGAGCCTGCCACCTGCCGTTTTAATGGACTGGATCTGGCGATCGAAGCCCACGGGATTCTTGGCCAGGTTGGCCTCGACGGTGCGGCCGGCAATATCCCAGCGGCCCATGCGTCCGCCGGCGGGCACGTAGGCATTAAGCGTGGGCTGCAGGTGCGCCGCGTCCACGCCCAGCTCGTGCGCCGCAAAGAAGGCGGCGGCGACGTTATAGACCATGTACAGGCCGTTGTAGCGCGTGGCGATGTGCACGGCGGGCGCGTTGACCTCGGGTCCAAAGGCCAGGTCAAAGCCGTAGTCGTCGCAGCCGAGCTCAACGCCCGTCACGCGGCGGAGCAGCGCGGGGCGACCCCAGCCGCACGAAGGGCAATGATAGGCGCCCAGCTGTCCGTACTGCACATAGTCGTATTCCAGCGGGGCGTTGCACTGCGAGCAAAAACGCGAGTCGCTAATGCGGTCGGACTCGGTGCCCGTGGCGCCGTCGATGCCAAAGGCGATGCTCGTGTTGGGGACGCGCGCGGCGATCGAGGCGCACAGCGGATCGTCGGCGTTGTAGATGAGCGTTGTCGTCGGAGAGAGCTCCAACGCATGGGCGATGGCGTCTTGGGTATGGTCGATCTCGCCGTAGCGGTCTAGCTGGTCGCGGAACAGGTTGAGCAGCACAAAGTACGTCGGTTTGAGCTTGGGCAGGACGCGCACCGTGTAGAGCTCGTCGCACTCAAAAACGCCCACGCGCTTGCCGCTGCTGGTGTGCTTAAGGCCGCCGCGGGCCTCGAGCAGAGCACCCACCACACCAGGCTCCATATTGTTGCCGGCACGGTTGCACACCACGGTAGCGCCGCTGGCAGCAACGGCGTCAGCGATGAGGTTGGAGGTGGTGGTCTTGCCATTAGTACCGGTGATCACCACGCTGCGGTCGACCAGGCTCGCGAGGTCGCTTAGCAGCTCGGGGTCGATCTTCATGGCGATGCGGCCGGGAAGCACGCCACCCTGGCGTTTGAGGACAGAGCGCAGTCCCCAGCGGGCGATATCGCTCGAGGTGCAGGCGAGAGATGAGCGGAGGTTCATGAAGCCGTTCCTAACATAGATGACATGGTCGGGGCGATCGCGTCGCTAAAAGCCGTAGCGGCGCGCAAATTCCTGGGCGAGCTGCGATACATCTTCGCAGGCGTTGGCCCAGGGGGCAAAGTCTGGGGTGTCCGAGATAATGCCGTCGGCTTCCCAAACCGCCTGGTGCGAGAGGTCCCAGGGGTCGCGCGGCTCGGGTCGGCAGGGAAGATACGGCGTCTGGTACATGGGGTTCAGCAAGAAGAACGCGCCACCCTCGCAACGGTTAGCGAACTCACGCAGCGCGCGCGTCGCCGGGCGCATCTTGTTTGTTTTGAACAGCAAGATCGTGCGGGCGAGCAGGTACCAAGGAGAGTTTTCGAGTGCGTCTGCCCCCATCTGTTCCTCGAGCTGATGCGCCAGGGCAAAAAAGCCGTCCTGGTCTTCCAAGCGGGCGAGAGCAAGCAATACGGTGCCGGCGGCCCGGGTGGGATAGCCCTCCGCCTTAAGGACACGGCGAGAATAGTTGGCGGCGGCGCGGTAACGAGCGCTCGCCATGCACAGCTGCGAGATGGCCTCGAGTGTGTGAAGCCACCCGATAAGGGCCGGCTCGCTCACGGTAAGGTCCGCTGCGGTGACACCGTCGGCCAAAACATTATTGGCCCAGTAGTGCGGGGCCTCCATATCAAACCCGGGCACGCTCTGTTGCAGGTAGTCGGCCGTGCTCGTCTCGAGCTTCATCAGGTCGCCCAGGCAGGCGTCGACGGGCGTGTCCGCCAAAATGATGGCGAGCAGCTGGGCATCGACGGCCAGCGCATCGACGCGGACGATCTTGAGCAGCTCGTCGCGCATGTCGTCGAACAGGCGGTTGCGCGTCTGCTCAAACTCCTCGTCGCTGCCCATGTCCTCGATGCGATGGAGCTCGTCGAGCAGGTGGCGATGAACGCCGGCATAGGACAGCAGTGCCTGGGCATGCTCGGCCTGCGCATACTTTTGAGGATTCGCGCTCATGTCGTTATGGACAAGCTCGCGTGCTGCATCGGTGAGCTCGGGGTGCGACGCCAGATAGGTGCGCTCCAGGTAGGCGGGGATGTAGACGCTCGGATCCATTAGAGGTCCCCTCCCTTAAATGGAAGCCCCTGCTCGGCCGCGCGCAGGATGCGCTCGTCGATCTGGGAACGCACGATGTCGTTGGTGGCGATCCAGGCGGCAAAGCTGGCGTTGTCGGGAGCGCCCAGGCCCTCCTGCAGTACCGGCGTCGCCTCGGACAATGCAAGGACAAGCTCGTCGGTCGAGCCCACGCCCACGTTAACGCGGGCATAGACGCCATCGGGAAACTCGGTTTGGAAGTAGAGCGCCTCGGCGGCGTGGGGGCACGAACGCACAAGGATACGCAGGTAGTGTTCGGCACCCTCGTAGTCCAGCTCGCGCCAGGCTGCGCTCATCAGTGCGATGAGCGTCCACGGGTCCAAGTCGCGCTCTGCATCCTTGGGACGGCGGCGCAGCGGGGTATTCGCGAGGTACGGCACGGAGTGAGCGGAGCGAAAGCGCTTGAGCTCCTCGGCGGGGTATTCGAGCTTTGCCATGGCGAGCATCGCGGTGTGGCGGACACCAGCGGGGTCGTTGGGCGCAAAGTCCAAGCTGCGATTTGCGGCTTCGAGCGACATGCGATAGCGGCCGCTAATGAGGGCGCGCGATGCCAAGGCGGCAAGCCAGCGCAGATAGGGGCGGCGCGTGAGGTCGCCAGCGGCCTCACGCTCGTAGGGGTCCTGAGCCGAGGCGATCTTGAGCGCCAGGTCGTGTTCGACTTCATCGCACTTGGACACCAGGTACTGTACGTATTCCTCGTTGGATTCGGCGGTGAGCGCCGTCAGCATGCGCTGGGCATCCCAGTTGGCCGGATCGAGCGCGGCTGCCTCGCGGAGCATGTTCTCGGCTGCGGCTTCTTCTTGCTCTGCCTGGGCGTCGTCGGGGATAAAGGGGATGCGGTAGTCGACAGCCTCGACCACCTTGGCAATGAGGTGCCCGGCGCGGTCGCGGTCGTGCACGATGAGCGGCGCGGGGTTGCGGGTGAATTGCTCCATCAGACGCTCGACGGCGGGGCCGTCGGTGAGCGGGATATTGTCGCGGCGCAAGGCCTCAAGAACGAGGCGATGGCAATCCTCTTGAATGGGATCGAATGCCATGGGGCCTCCTTTGCTGCGGTTAGGGTTCAAATGTCTCTATATAAAGTTCTAGTTTACCCGCATGTGGCACACCGGGGGTGCCGCACTTGGACATGCACCTTTGCACCACGAAGACGGATGTCGCACAAATGTCGGCACCTTGGACGACTGAGTGGTATCACGGTGCCGCAAACGGTCGATTTTTGGCGGCGAACGGGGCGCATTTTGGAGGGGCACAGTCCTGCCCGGGATATGTGGTCAACCTTGATAAAACGTTTGCCCAGCTTGGGAGTATGAATGCCCCACAAGGGTCTTCAGGGATAGAAAAAACGTTTCATCATTGTCGGCTTTAGGTGAATAACTGACCAACCAGAACGGTAGAATAGTGTTTGTCTGAGCGTTGAGACGTTTAGACATCGCGCATTGTCATCGCCGGCAACGCGCAAAACGGTCCTAACGGAGCCAATCGGGTGCTCCGTTATATACGCAAGTCTAAGAGGGGCTTGTTTAGGAGGCACAGTATGGGACGTTTTACCAATCCTCGCGATCTGTACTTTGGTGAGGGCGCTCGCCACGAGGTGAAGAACCTCAAGGGCAAGAAGGCCATCATCGTTTCTGGCGGCAGCTCTATGCGCCGCGGCGGGTTCTTGCAGGACGTTGAGGCCGACCTTAAGGAAGGCGGCTTCGAGGTCAAGCTGTTCGAGGGCGTCGAGTCCGATCCGTCCATCGAGACGGTCATGAAGGGCGCCGAGGCCATGCGCGAGTTCGAGCCTGACTGGATTATCGCCATCGGCGGCGGCTCGCCCATCGATGCCGCTAAGGCCATGTGGGTCTTCTACGAGTATCCCGAGGAGTCCTTCGATAACATCATCCAGCCGTTCAGCTTCCCCGAGCTGCGTCAGAAGGCTCATTTCTGCGCCATCTCCTCTACCTCCGGTACCGCTACCGAGGTCACTGCCTTCTCCGTCATCACCGACTACGCCAAGGGCATCAAGTACCCGCTGGCCGACTTCAACATCACCCCGGATGTCGCCATCGTCGACCCCGAGCTCACCTATACCATGCCTGCTAAGCTTTGCGCTCACACCGGCATGGACGCTCTGACCCACTGCATGGAGGCCTACGTTTCCACCTGCGCTTCTATGTTCACCGATGCCAACGCCCTGCACGGCATCCGCGAGATCGTCGAGTGGCTGCCCAAGTCCTATGCTGGCGACCATGAGGCCCGTCAGCACATGCACGAGGCTCAGTGCATCGCCGGTATCGCCTTCTCCTCGGGCCTGCTCGGCATCGTTCACTCCATGGCTCACAAGACCGGTGCTGCCTTCGAGAACGGCCACATCATCCACGGTGCCGCTAACGCCATGTACCTGGGCAAGGTTATCCAGTGGAACTCCAAGGACCCGCGTGCTGCTGAGCGTTACGCTTACGTGGCCAAGGAGATCCTGCACCTTCCCGGCGAGACCAACGAGGAGCTCATCGCTGCGCTCGTCCAGAAGATTCGCGACCTCAATGACCAGCTCAACATTCCGCAGTCCATCAAGGATTACGCGAATGGTGGCGTGAAGGTCGACGCCGAGAACCCGCAGATGGTTTCCGAGGAGGAGTTCCTCGCCAAGCTGCCCGAGATCGCTGCGAACGCCGAGACCGACGCCTGCACGCCCGAGAACCCGCGTGAGACCAAGGCTGCCGACTTCGAGAAGATCCTCAAGGCCTGCTACTACGACACCGACATCGATTTCTAATCGACTCTTGTTATCGTAACGAGGGGCTCCGCACGTATCCGTACGGAGCCCCTTTCTTTTTCTTTTAGAGAATGGGATGGTTATGGCTGCAATTTTCAATAGCCCCAGCAAGTACATCCAGGGCCCGGACGAGCTGGCCAAGCTCGGCTCTTATGTTGAGCCGCTTGGCGCTAAGGCCCTCGTCATCGTGACGCCTTCGGGCAAGAAGCGCGTCGGTGCCAAGATCGAGGGCGGCTTTGCCGAGGCTAAGGCCGAGCTGCTGTTTGAGGACTTTAACGGTGAGTGCTCCAAGGGCGAGGTCGATCGCCTGGTTGCGCTCGCTCGCGACAACGGTTGCGACATCATCGTCGGCGTCGGTGGCGGCAAGATTCTCGACACCGCGAAGGCCGTCGCCTATTACCTGGAGTCCCCGGTTATCATTTGCCCCACCATTGCTTCGACCGATGCCCCGTGTTCGGCGCTCTCCGTGCTCTATACCGATGACGGCCAGTTCGACAAGTATCTCTTCCTTAAGGCAAACCCCAATATTGTCCTTATGGACACGACGGTTATCGCGGCGAGCCCGGTGCGCCTGACGGTTTCCGGTATGGGCGATGCGCTCGCAACCTATTTCGAGGCCCAGGCAACGCACGATGCCGACGGTGGCACCTGCGCTGGCGGCAAGGGCGGAATGGCCGGCCTGGCGCTCGCCAAGCTCTGCTACGAGACACTTATGGCCGACGGCGTCAAGGCTAAGGTCGCGCTGGAGAAGGGAGCGTTGACGCCTGCCGTCGAGCATATCATCGAGGCCAATACGCTGCTTTCGGGCATTGGCTTTGAGAGCTCGGGCCTTGCTGCTGCTCATGCCATCCACAATGGCCTGACGATGCTGCCCGAGTGCCACGGCATGTATCACGGCGAGAAGGTCGCCTTTGGCACTATCGTCCAGCTGGTACTCGAGGATGCCCCGACTGAGAAACTCGAGGAAGTCTTGGGCTTCTGCATTGAGCTGGGCCTGCCGGTCACGATGAAGGAACTTGGCGTTGCCGAGCTTACGCGCGAGCAGGCCATGATTGTTGCCGAGGCCGCCTGCGCGCCCGATGACACCATGTGCAACATGCCGTTTGAGGTGACGCCCGAGATGGTCGCAAACGCCATTCTGGGTGCAGACGCACTGGGCCACTACTATCTCATGGATGAGTAAATCAAGCTAAGGAAGGGGCAAAGCCAGCAGACGGCTTTGCCCCTTTTTGCTATGGTGCAAACTAACCTGACCCCATCGCACCAAGTTGGTGCAAAGGGGTCAGGTTACTTTGCACCAATCGTTGTTTGATGAAGGGCGGATTCTCGTATGGCGCTTCCTATGGTTTACGGCGGTCCCGGCCGGTATGTTCAGGGGCCGGGCGAACTTTCGCGTCAGGGCAGGTATTTGTCATGGTTGGGCTGCGCTGCCTATGTCTTGTTTGACCAGGGCACCGAGGATCGGCTGTGCAGGCAGATCGTCGATGGATTTCTGGATGAAGATCTAAGCGAGCCGTTCTTTAAGATTTACAACGGTCCGTGTACGGAAGATGCCGTTGTCGAAATGGCCAAGGAAGCCCGGGCCGAGTATTGCGACATGGTGGTGGGCATTGGCGGCGGCAAGATGCTCGATATCGCAAAGGCCGTTGCGTTTTATGCTGAGCTGCCGTTGTGCGTATGCCCCACGGCGGCTTCGATGGACGGTCCGTGCAGCGCGATTTCGGTGCTGTATCACGAGGACGGGTCGTTCGACCGCTACCTGGTGCTCGACAAAAATCCCGATCTGGTCGTGGTTGATACCAACGTGGTTGCGGCAGCACCACTGCGGATGACGGTCGCCGGTATGGGCGACGCACTGGCAACGTACTTCGAGGCGCGTTCATGCGCCGCGGCGAGAGGTGCGAACGAACACGGTGGCGCGCCGGGACACTTGGCCTTGGTTACGGCTCGTGCCTGCTATGACACGCTCATGGAGTGCGGCGTCGCTGCCAAGCGCGATCTCAAAAAGGGCCGTATATCGCCGGCGGTTGAGCGCCTGATCGAGTGCAATATTCTGCTCTCGGGCGTCGGCTTTGAGAGCGGCGGCTTGGCGTTGGCGCATGCCATCGCCAACGGCCTGACGATTTTGCCCGAGTGCAAGGCTATGCACGGCGAGGCCGTAGCGTTTGGTCTGGTGGTCCAGCTTCGTCTGGAGCGTGCGCCCGAGCTTGAACAGGTGCTCGAGTTTTGTCAGCGCGTTGGTCTGCCGACGACGCTCGAGGAGCTGGGCCTTGGCGAGATTTCCGATGCCGACCTGATGAGCGTTGCGGATGCGGCCTTTAGAAACGAACGCAATATGGCCAACGAGCAGGCCAAGGTGACCAAGCAAAAGCTCGTCGAGCTCATGCGCGAGGCATAGTTTGGCGCTTGATCGACCTTGTGCAATCGGGGCGGCGATAGGCCATAGGCTATTTGCCGCAAAGGTGCTCCGCGTGTAATTTGCCCGAGGCACGGGCCGATAGCGTATCATTATCTCTTGCTTGTTTGCACTGCTCAGGGAGGGGCCGCGCATGGCGCAGGAACACGATCTATTTGATGACATTATCGAGATCAGCAAGGGTTTCGACTTTCTTAAAAACCCGCTTGGCGGCGTGACCGATGCGCTCGATCCGTCGGCGCCGCAGTGGAATCCTGCCGACTACAAGGAGCGTCCGCGCGGCAACACGATTCCGTGTCTGACCTGCAAAAACGAAAAGAGCGGCTGCACCGCGTGCATGGACGTGTGCCCGGTCAACGCCATCGAGGTCGAGGAAGACGCCATCGAGATCCTCGATACCTGCCGCAAGTGCGGCCTGTGCGCTGCCGCCTGTCCGACTGAGGCGATTATTTCGCCGCGTCTGGCGCCCAAAAACCTGTATGACGACATTGTCTCGGCAGCTACGAGCCACGAGACCGCCTACGTCACCTGCACGCGCGCCCTTAAGCGCATGCCGCGCGAGAACGAGGTCGTCGTTGCCTGCGTGGGCGATATTACGGCCGAGACCTGGTTCTCGGTACTGGCGGACTATCCCAACGTGAGTGTGTACCTGCCGTTGGGCGTGTGCGATAAATGCCGCAACACCGGCGGTGAGGACATTCTGGGCGAGGCCATCGCTACCGCCGAGGAGTGGGCCGGTACGGGCATGGGCCTGGAGGTCGACCCAAAGAGCCTCAAATGTCATAAGCGCCGCGAGTACGAGCGCAAGGAGTACATGGATAAGATTGCCCGCACCACGGGCCTTACCGTGACCAAGCTCAACCCGGCAACGGCGGCGCTGGCCTCGGTGACGCAGAAGCTCAAAGCCCACCGCCACCAGATTACCCAGCTGGAGCGCACGCTCAATACCATGTGCGGCACCACGACGGCCAAACGTCGCCGTACGCTTACGCACGGGCGACAGCTGGTGCTCTCGACGCTGCAAAACCATCCCGAGCTTGCCCAGAACATGCAGGTGAGCACGCCGGAGTGCGATTTTGACAAGTGCACGTCGTGCGGCGAGTGCGTCAATGTGTGCCCCACGTTCGCCTGCGATCTGGTGGGAAGCGGCCGCTTTGCACTGGAGTCCACGTATTGCTTGGGCTGCGGTGCCTGCGTCAAGGTGTGCCCTGAGCATGCGCTCAAGTTGGTTGAGCACGACGCGTCCAATCTGGTCGTCGTCGATCCCGAAGCCGAGGAAAAGGCCGCCCAGAAGGCGAAGGCCCATGAAGAAGCCCAGAAGGTCAAGGCCGAGGCAAAGGCCAAGCTCGATAAGATGCTCGACCAGGTGGAGAAGCTCGCGGACTAGTCAGCGACCCCTATCTCTGCTTCATTCGTGCCGCCGTGGCGTCCGGGTTAGCCCAGATGCTGCGGCGGCGCTATACTTATGCAGTTTGAAATGCTTGTACCAAAAGGAGCTGTCGTGTCCCTTTCCATCGGTATCGTGGGCCTGCCCAACGTAGGCAAGTCGACGCTGTTCACCGCGCTTACCAAAAAGACCGGCCTTGCCGCCAACTATCCGTTCGCCACGATCGACCCCAACGTGGGTATCGTCGACGTGCCCGATAGCCGCCTGCAAAAGCTCGCCGACATCGTTAACCCGGGTCGCATTGTGCCGGCGACGGTCGAGTTCGTCGACATCGCAGGTCTGGTGAAGGGCGCCAACGAGGGCGAGGGCTTGGGCAACCAGTTCTTGGCCAACATTCGCGAGACCGACGCCATCTGCGAGGTCGTGCGCTACTTTAAGGATCCCAACGTCATGCGTGAGGTGGGCCGCACGGGCGAGTTCGTCGATCCCGCCGGCGATGCCGACACCATCATGACCGAGCTCATCCTGGCCGACATGGGCACGCTCGAGAAGCAGCTGCCTAAGCTCGAGAAGGAGGCCAAGCGCGACAAGGAGCTCATGCCCAAGTTCGAGGTCGCCAAGCGCCTGCTCGCCTGGCTCAACGAGGGCAAGCGCGCCGCATCCATGGAGATGACCGACGAGGAGCGTGCTGCCGCCAAGGGCCTGTTCCTGCTCACCATGAAGCCCATCCTGTACGTGGCAAACGTGGACGAGGACATGCTCAACGAGGACCTGGCGCCCATCGATGGCGTCAAGCCGCTGCCCATCTGCGCCAAGATCGAGGCCGAGCTTTCCGAGCTCGATCCCGAGGACGCCGCCGACTACCTGGAGAGCCTGGGCTTGGAGCAGCCCGGCCTGGACGTGCTCGCGCAGGCGGCCTATAAGCTGCTCGGCCTGCAGTCGTTCTTTACGGCCGGCGAGATGGAGGTCAAGGCCTGGACGGTGCGTCAGGGTGCGACCGCTCCGCAGGCTGCCGGTGTCATCCACACCGACTTTGAGCGCGGCTTTATTAAGGCCGAGGTCATTGGCTATGACGACTACATCGAGCTCGGCGGAGAGCAGGGCGCCAAGGCCGCCGGCAAGCTGCGTATTGAGGGCAAGGACTATGTCATGGCCGATGGCGACGTCGTGCACTTCCGCTTTAACGTGTAAGGACGACGCACATGTTTAAATATGGCAAAAAAGCCGGCTACATGGGTATTGCGCTGCTCGTGCTTGCGGTGATTCCGCTGGTGGTCGCAGCGTGTGTTATCCCCAACATTGGCCCCGAGGTGGCAACAAAGTTTAATGCCGCCGGCGAGGCGACGCGCTGGGGCAAGAGCTACGAGTTGCTGGCGCTGCCGGTGCTCAACTTGCTGCTGAGCGTGGCGACGTATTTTACGGCGGGACGCCAGGCAAAGAACAATGATGACTCCGCCGCCATGGCGCGCATCGTGTGCGAGCGCTACCTGCGCAACGGTTGCATCACGGGTGTGTTCCTCAACGTGGTCAACGTTTACTTTATGTACTCGGCGATTACCGGAACGGGCTTTGGCCTTGGTTTCTAGCTTGTCCTTTTAGGCAACGAGTCTGCACATATATTCAATGGCTGCTGCGAGGCCGCCGCTCGATCGTGGTTTAAAGACCATGTCGGCGGCGGTCTCGTTTTCGTATCCGGCGCCACGAAGGGCGAGTGCGATGCCGGCTTCTAGAAGGAGCGGCAGGCCGCGTTGGCTGGTTGCGATTACGGCAGCCTGATTGAGCGGGCAGCTGTGCGTTTGGCATTGGATGGCAAGTTCACCTTGCGCCGGGCAAGGGACCAGAACGGCGGCGACGCGACTTGATAGCAATGCAAATGCTGTGCGCTCATCGGGCGAAAGGCATTCGGCTTCAACGACGACGAGCTTGGGCGGTGCGCTGTTTGTGCGAAGCGTGGCTCGGTACATGCGGACCGAAGAACCCGACATAGAAAACTCCTGTGTATTCGGCAAAACGTAAACTATAGTTTACGTTTTTGTTCAGCTCCATTTCAAACTCGGCTGCATGGACGAACGTGCGAAACAGATTCTTGGCAGGCGGGTCGAAGAGACACGCAGGGACCTTGGTATCTCCAAGGTTGATTTTTGTGTGGCGACAGGAATCAGCCGACCCTACCTCGACCGAATCGAAGATGGGACGGCAAATTTCACGCTCAAGGTTCTATTTAAGATCGCGCCCGCACTCGGCATGACGGTGTCAGAGCTTCTCGAGGGGATCGAATAGGGGATACCCGTCGATAACTGAATTACGCCATCGGGATGCGGTCGTGGTTGACTTGGCTGTAGAACAGGCGCTGAATCTCGGCCGCATCACGTGACTGGCCGAGTGCCCACATGGTTTTGGCCACGAGCGTCTCGGTGGTCATGTCATCGCCGCGCAGAATGCCCGGATGATCGGCGTAAGCACGGCCGACCTCATAAACGCCCAGATCGAGGCCCTCTTCGGGGACCTGCGTGGTCATAACGACGGTACGACCCGAATCGACCCAGCGGAAAATCGCCTCCTGGAATGACTCGCCGGACTCGCCAAACTCGGGAATGCCGCCAATGCCGAAGGTCTCCAGGATTACGGCATCGTAGCTATCGGCAAGGGCGTCGAGGATGCCCGGGTTTACGCCGGGCGTGAGCTTGAGTACAAATACGCGCGGGTCGATGCTGTCGTAGAAACGCACCGGGTTTTCGCCCTGATGCGTGCCGTGAAGCCCGTTGCGCACGATGCGGTCGTTGCGGATGTAGGCGATGGGCGGATAGTTGACGCTAATAAACGCGTTAAAGCTCATGGTGCGCTGCTTGCGGGCGCGCGTACCGGCAATAGCGACGCCGCCAAACACGATTGAAACATCGTGCGAATGCTCGTCGAGCGCATAGAGCAGGCTCTGGTACAGATTGAGCTTGGCGTCGGTAAAGGGATTGCCCATGGGCTTTTGCGAGCCGGTGAGCACGATGGGCTTGGGGCTGTCCTGAATCAGGTAGGAAAGCGCTGCCGCGGTGTAGCTCATGGTGTCGGTGCCGTGCAGGACCACAAAGCCGTCGTGATCGGCATAGCCTTCGACGATGACATCGCGGATGCGCATCCAGTCGCTCGGGCGCATATTGGTACTGTCGATGTTCATGGGCTGCATCACGTCGAGCTCGCAGAGGCCCGAGATCTCGGGGACGCTCTGGGCGAGCTCCTCACCGGTCAGGGCGGGGGAGAGGCCGTTGCCGTCCTCGGTCGATGCGATGGTGCCGCCCGTGGCGATGAGAAGGATGCGCTTCATGCTGGTATTCCTATCGTATTTGCCGCCGCAGAGGCGGAGTCGTTCGGCAGTATTGTGGCACAGGGCGTCCAATGTTCAAGCGTATTACATCATCTGTAACGTTTGGTAATACTTCAATTGCCGTCAAATAGGGGCCCAGGTCGTGCGTTTGCCGTGCGCTGATGGCTGTGAGGGACGAGAAACCCCATATAACGTGTACACTATGAAAGTTATTTTTGTTCATTCACGCGGGTGGGCACCGGCTCCCCGCCAACAAGAGGGGGAAACCATGGATCAAAAGGCTTCCGCAAAGGTCCTCGTACTCGACTTTGGTGCGCAGTACGGTCAGCTCATTGCCCGTCGCGTCCGCGACCTCAACGTGTATTCCGAGATTGTTCCCTGCGACATCTCGGCCGATGAGATTCGCGAGATGAACGCCTCTGCGCTCATCCTTTCCGGCGGCCCGGCTTCCGTGTATGCCGAGGACGCTCCGTCCATCGATCCCGCCATCTTTGACCTGGGCCTTCCCGTCCTGGGCTTCTGCTACGGCCATCAGATCACGGCCGTGACGCTCGGCGGCAAGGTCGGCCACTCCGAGGTGGGCGAGTACGGCCGCGCCACTATCACGCGCACGGCAGGCGCCAAGCTCTTTAACTCCACGCCCATGGAGCAGACCGTGTGGATGAGCCACCGCGACGCCGTGTCCGAGGTGCCCGAGGGCTTTACCGTTACCGCCAGCACCGACGTGTGCCCGGTTGCCGCCATGGAGTGCGTCGAGCGCAAGATTTTCACCACGCAGTTCCACCCCGAGGTCAAGCACTCCGAGTACGGTCAGCAGCTGCTGAGCAACTTCCTGTTTGAGATCTGCGGTCTGGAGCCCAACTGGAGCATGGACAACCTGGTCGAGACCATGACGGCCGAGTTCCGCGAGAAGGTCGGCGACGACCGCGTGATTCTGGCCCTGTCCGGCGGCGTCGACTCCTCCGTCGTGGCTGCGCTGGGCGCTCGCGCCGTGGGCAAGCAGATGACCTGCGTGTTCATCAACCACGGTCTGCTGCGCAAGGGCGAGCCCGAGCAGGTGGAGGAGGTCTTCACCAAGCAGTTTGACGTCGACTTTATCCACGTCCACGCCGAGGACCGCTATGCCGAGCTTCTGGCCGGCGTGACCGAGCCCGAGGAGAAGCGCCGCATCATCGGTACGCAGTTCTGGAAAGAGTTCTTCGCCGTGGCGCAGCAGCTCGAGACCGATGGCAAGCCGGTCAAGTACCTGGCTCAGGGCACCATCTATCCCGACATCATCGAGTCTGGCGCTCGCAAGACGGGCGGCAAGACGGCCACCATCAAGAGCCATCACAACCTGATCCCGTTCCCCGAGGGCGTGCACTTCGACCTCATTGAGCCGCTCGACCACTTCTTTAAGGACGAGGTCCGTGCGCTTGGTCTGGCGCTCGGCCTGCCGGGCCATATCGTGTTCCGTCAGCCCTTCCCGGGCCCGGGTCTGGCCATCCGCATCATCGGTGCGGTCGACAAGGAGAAGCTCGAGATCCTCAAGAACGCCGACGCCATCGTGCGCGAGGAGCTCGACGCCTACAACCAGCGTCTGTTTGAGCAGACCGGCGAGCGCAACTCCGAGCACAGCTGCTGGCAGTATTTCGCGGTCCTGCCCGACATTAAGTCCGTCGGCGTTATGGGCGACGAGCGCACCTATCAGCGCCCGATCATCCTGCGCGCCGTCGAGTCCAGCGACGCCATGACCGCCGACTGGGCCAAGCTGCCCTACGACGTGCTTGCCCGCATCTCCGGCCGCATCGTGGCCGAGGTTCCCGGCGCCAACCGCGTGTGCTACGACATCACGTCCAAGCCGCCCGCGACGATTGAGTGGGAATAGAACATACGTTCGATAAAATAATATAGTATCAGATAGCGGGCACGGTTTCAATTGAATCCGTGCCCGCTGCTGTATGCGTGTCCTTGCACGCCCAATATGCGCCGTAAAAGCCGTCTTCTTCGACGTCAAAGTGAATGCGCTTCGTTTTCGCCTCTCAAAATCTTATTTTCACGATTTGCATTTTCATCCCGTTGTCACCGACCCTTGCGAGAAACCGGAAAAAGCAGCTGACAGAAGAGTCTCTCAAATCGTTGTAGCCCAGCATATAGCCGCGACTTGTGACCTGCAGACGGCTGTCCCACGTGCCGATTTCCTTGGCGGCATCCGAAACCGCAAAATATGCCCCCACATCCTTGATTTTTGCAGTCTTAAGCCATGTTTTTGCGATCATCTTTACCGCCGTCCGATTGGCAGCATCAAAGACCAGCACACTGCCGGGGAAAGCGTCCGCCATCCCCCGCACCAGTTCCCGGACCTGCTGGGTCAGAAAGTAATAGAACACCCCGGAGGCAAAGAACACCGCCCCGCGGGAGGCATCGATTTTGCTAAACCATGCGGTGTCTTTCAGGTCGCAGGGGATATTTTGTTCTCGATCCCCGGCGGGCAGTAGCTGCTGCCGCAAGGCAATCACATCCGGGAAGTCCAGATTGTAGATCTTGCATCTACCGTTGTCGCAGGTTCTGCCGGTGTTGTCCAGCCCGCAGCCCAGATTGACCACCGCCGCATTGGGGTGGCCTTTCAGGTAATCCCGCACCTCGAAAGCAAGATCACTCTGCCGTGTGGCCACCTCCAGCGCACCAAAGCGCTGCATCAGGCTGCGGGAGTTTTTCTCTGCCTCTGAAAAGTCGTAGTCGATCTGGTCGAGCAGACGAACCGCTGTTTCATCCCTGTAAAGGTTCGGGTACAACTCCGTACACAGCTTCCGGGAATACAGCGGGAGGATCAGCGTCTCCTGCACGGTGTTTTTCTCAATTTTACATTTCATAGGTTTCTTCCTCAGTGAATAAAAACTGTCATAATTGCCGCCAGCATAGCCGCTATGACCGTCATGCCTATCGCCATGTGCAGGATGGATGCAAAAATGCCCGTGCTTGATACCCCTACTTCCGCGCCGTGACGCAGAGCCACTTTTTCTTTTTGTGTATCTGCACCTCGTGAAAACCCGCCTGCTCCAGACATGCCTTTAATTCAATGTCCTTGTAGATGGTCATGCCGCCGATGATCTGCGTCCACCTCTCGTCCTTGTCCGTATCGCCATTGCTCTCGTTGCAGATAAGAATTGTCCCGCCTGGCTTCAGCGTCCGCCAGACCTCACGGAAGCATCGGGGCAAATCAGGCCAAAAATAGACGGTCTCAAAGGCCGTGGCGGCATCGAAGTAGCTATCCTCAAACACCATATTCGCCACACTGCCTTGCAGAACGGCGCAACGCCCCTCCTGAATTGCAATTCGGTTGAGCTTTCTAGTCTTCTCCACGCTGACGGGCGAATAGTCGACGCCCTTGACGACGCCATGCGGGCATTTTTTCAGCAGCCGTTTTATGTTCGCCCCGCCGCCGCAGCCGCAATCCAGCACCTTGGCATTTGGCGCAAGTCGTAGAAATCGAAGTCCCCACCGCGCCACAGGGCTGTGGCCCAGATTCATCATGGCAACCATAAGTTTTCCGCCGAGGCCCACGGGCTTGCGGGTGTTTTCAAAGAACGACATCTGGCCCCTCCGATTTCGTGCATTCCGCATAGGTCAATGGGAACGAGGCCTTCAGCACCGCGCTTTTCTGCACCGCCCAGCCGTTTTGACGCAGGAAACGCAGGTATTCCTCGCTTGTCCACCTGCTGTGGAGGGGGAATCCCGCCATACTCATGAAAAAGGCTTTTGCCTTGCCGGAAACCGAGTTCCCCGCGTGGGTGAAGGTTGGCGCGATGAGCACGCCGTCGTCCTTCAGTACCCGCCTGATTTCTTGCAGTGCCTTTTCCGGATGCGGCACTATGTGAAGCGCGTTGGACGCGATCACCACTTCGAAGGACTTCTGTGCATAGGGCAGGCGGAACATATCTTGTACGGAAAAGTGCAGCTTTGCGGATTGATTGTCCCGCTTTGCTTCAAGGATCATCTGTGCAGAAGCGTCCGTAGCCTCGATGTGCACCGCCGCATCCACGATGCTCTTTGCGATAAGCCCCGTGCCGGTGGCAACCTCCAGTACGGTTTTTGCTTTCACCACCGGCCTGATCAGCTCATACATCTTCTCATACGCCGCCCGGTCCTTTCGCATGAAACGGTCGTACCGACCGGCATTCTTGTCCCAGAAGCCCTTGCGTTCGTGCATGGCTATCGCCCCCCAAACAGTTAGAGCAATCTAACTATAACACACGAATCATGCAGTAAGATAAGGCTAACCTTATTTCTTGGCCAAGACGCATCTCTTCGGTTTTGCTTATAACGGTGTGAGTCAGATACTAAGCTGGAGCTGAAGAAGGAGCTTGGCGGACAGGTAGGTCGATACCGGTTCCCGGAACGGTGATCCAGCCAATTACACCAGGGCCCTAGTCATTGAGTGGGAATAGAAAATTCCTTAGTTATGGGGGTATAAAATTGATTTCCTTTAGGATACCCCCCCATAACTATATGAATTGACCTGCTGACTCCAATGAAGATTGGAGGGTAACAGCCAGGGGTGACGGCCCAGCGAGTGTTATTTTGCGAGCTATGCGCGTTGAAAGCGACCTTTCGTGGCATAAACTACTTGCCGGAAGCCGCGGCTTTCAGAGTACGGCTTACGTGTACGTTTAACCTCCGTGGGCGACGGGGTGCCGCAAGGCGTAGAATATCGCCCACCTGTAGGGGCCTGCAGCGATGCGGGCCCCGCTTCGTATGAGGGGGCGCAACCGATGAAGATCGTATCCATCTCCCAGGACTTCTTTGACCTCGTCGAGGGCGACCGCGAGCTCATGCTTAAGCACAATCTCCCCTGCATCGTGGTGGTGAGGCTGCGTTTCCGCGGGAAGCGCAGGGACTTCGCCGTGCCGCTGCATTCCAACATCGCCCCCAACGTGCCCAAAGACCAGTACTTTGCGTTGCCACCCCGCCCCACGACGAGCCCCGGCTGTCGCCACGGCATCCACTACATCAAGATGTTCCCCATAACCAAGTCCTACCAGCGCCGCTTCAGGACCGAGGGCTCGGCCTACTACGAGACGCTCCAGCGCATCATCGACGGCAACACCAAGCGCATTGTCTCCGAGTGCCAGGCGTACCTCGACCGCTGCGAGCGCGAGGGAAGGCCCCGCTTCGCCGTCGACATCGACCGTATCGTGGGGCTGCTGGAGGGCGAGAAGTAGGGCACCTCGGCTCAGTCTCGAGCCATGTGGAGTCGCTCCGCATTTTTGAACGCCGCGTGTGCGCCCCAAATACTTGAGAAACAAGCTGTGAAGTGCGGCGGTGCGCCCGTGCCCGTGCATAGCCGTCACCATCAGCGTCTACGCGGCGTCGGCTTCAAGTGGAACTGGCCCCACTGCTGTATATGGTCTGCCTTGCTGCACATGGCGATCAATGCCCACGATGCTTCTGCTTGCGCTTCAGCTTTCGCTGCTCGAAGCGCGCCTCCGCCTCATCCGCGCGACGCTGGCTTCTTGCTTGAGCCGACTCCCGCTTCATCGCTTCCCGCTGTGCTGCGAGCGCCTGTTGTGCCTTGGTGCTCACCGCGGGCCGCTTAAGGGCTTTCGCTGCCTCGCGAGCGCGTCGCTTGGGATTCTTCGCGGGCTTGCTTATTTCCGTGGCCTCGTCACCGAAGAACGAGAGCTTCGCCCATTTGCTTGTAACGAATCGCAGGATTTCCTCATCGGACGGTTCCGCGCCGAAGACGATGCGGGCGGCGCCGTATCTGCCGTCCTCGACATGCTCCGCCAGCCCGACCCAGAATTGGCCGTCGTGATATACGGTCAGGGTGGATGACACGCTGATCTGCATGGTTGGTTCCTCCTTTATGTAGATGACCATGCAGAGAAGGGACAACCAAGGAGGCAGGTTACTGATGCGGACTCCCGCACGCCCACGACTACCCGACGGGGACTGTGTTTTCATCTCTGGTGCCCGCATTGTAGCACGCGTGAATGCGCCCGGCATCGCTGCTGACATGGCACGACTGGGAATTGCTCCTCGATGCATCCCCGTGCATATTGCCTCCCCGGTTTCGAAACTTTAAAAAAAATTCGAGTTTCGAAACCGAGGAGGACCGAATGATGGCTTGGGTAGACCGCAATACGTAGGAAGTTTCGCCATCGTCTATGCTGAACACGAGGTCGTCTTCCTCCAATCCGATCAAGCTGACCGAGCAAGCGGCACCTGGATCGACATTCCCCTGCACATGAACCCGCTTATGCGCGCGAACGGGGGGGCTACAAGGGCGTGATCGCGCAGGAAGCGCTTGGGGTAGCGAACGGGGCCGAGCATCGCCCTGCGCCGGCCTTGGTATCAGGTCCTCGCGCTGGGCGGTAATCCGAGGATCGGGAGTAAGGATTTGCCCAGCATCGATAATGCTCAGCTATACCCTTATTCCGTCTCCCTGCTCTTGCGGTATTCCGCGAGCCTGTCGTTCAATTCGCGGGTCTCGCGGCTCAGCTTGGCGTTGAAAGCAAGAGTGAGGACCGCCAGGATGGCGAGATAGACAACCGTGAAGGTAACCCACGCCCCGGGGTTGTTCACGGGAACCCAAGCAAAGACAAACGCCAATGCACAGAGGGCTGCGTAGAGGCAAACGTCGAACAGCACCAGGCGCGCGGGATACGCCATCTGTCTGATCACCGCGGGCGTGAAGAACACGAACTGCAGCGCGGGGACGGTGACGCACGCGGCGAGAATCGACCAGCAATAGTTAATGCCCTGCTTGGCGGTGTCATCAGCGAAACAAGTCCCTAATGCCAAGAAGGCTATCATGGCAACAGTGAAGCCGATACAGGTGCTTTTCACGAGTTGTCCGAGGTTTTCCGCGGGCGTCTTTTTATCGGTGTCGATAATGTCCCTGTTAATCATTTCGGTCTCCCTTCCTTCGTTTCGACTGCTTCAGACCGAGCTTCGATTTGACGTCGGGCGCATACTGGCGCGAGATAACGACCTGCTCACCGTTTTCCAAGGTGGCGATGATCCTGCCGTTGACGTCGGGCTTGAGGGCGGTGATCGCGCGGAAGTTGACGATGCAACCTTTCGCGATGCGCAGGAAGTCGCAGTCCGCCAGGCGCCCCTCCATCTCGTAAAGGCGCAGGCCCGTTTCGAGAACCGTGTCGGCCGTATAAATGAACGTGTGCTTGTCGACCGACTCGATGAACAGGACGTCTTCTGCGCTCAGCACGCGCGTGCAGCCGTCGGCCGTGCCCGTCACCTTCCTGTCAAGCATGCGCAGCCGAGCCGCTATATCAAGCACGCGGCGATCGACCCTTACGCAGACGATCGTGACTTCTATATCTTGAGCTGCTTCTCGCTCTTCGATTGTGATCTTCATGCGTCCTCCCTTCGGGTTGCTCTCATGCTAGCTGACGAAGATAGCTGAACCTTCGGCGTTTAACCAAGCTGCGCAGTCGAGGAACCAAGATGCAGACTAGGCGAGCTGAACAGCAAGAGAGACCGTAGTCACGCATCCTCGGATCGAGCCTGAAAAAGCAATCCTTGCCGCTCATGAACACCGGCACGTGAAACGCCATGCTCAAGAGCACTTAGCTCGAAGAACCCCCTCGCATGCAACTATCGAATCCGGGAAGCTGTCCGATTGGTCGTGCACGACGACGGGCGTACAATGGGTGGATACCAACAAGAACCTGCCCTCCATGCCAACTCCGCCACCTGACGTGATGGGCGATCCGATTGCTCTTCTGGATTGCCTTGAGAAGAACGCTGACGGAATCACCGAGCAGGATTCCAAGGGGACTGCATTTCTTCATGTTGTTCCTATCGGCAAACCCTGCCCCCAGTTGGAAGCCATCTTGGGCATATCGGCCTTGGAGACGGTGTTGTGACTCATATTAGCAAGTCTTCGCTCGACGGAGTCGGCGTTAACGCTAGCGCCGAGTTCGGGAGCACATTGAGGTCATTCGCATTTCCCCATGCATTTGAAAGTGGAACCGTTGAACTCTTGGGTGAATAAGCCGCCTGCGACGATTCTTTCGGTCATCGCTCTTGCACATCCCTTCTGATCTGTGGAAACGTAAGACGGTAAAGCCGCTAGCTACGATTCACGTCGCTAAGAGGGAGGCCGAATGCGGTCTCCCTCGTTTTTCTCGTACCTTATCGTGTATGCCGTGATGTTTGAGCAAATTGGATACACGCAAGCCAACGGCACTATCTACCTGCATGAACGAGACGAATATGCTGTCCTGCTCCATCGGGAGAACAGTGGCGTCGTATTGATGGGGTCGAGCGCCAGGCCGACGGGGCCCCTTGCTTCGGGAACAAAACGTCAAAAGAATGCGCTCATAGTGGACTCATGCGGTTTCGGGTGCACTCACGTGCGGCTTCACGAGGACGTTTCGCGAGATAGAGCTGCTGGCGATGATTACTTTCGGTTGGAGCTCTTCCCGTGGCCTGCGGGCAATATTCCAGAGCTCGCGAACCGTTGACGGGGTTGAAAACCACCTGGCGCCGTCCTGCCCGGATCTCTCTCGGCGTCTTCGGCCTTTCGAATCCCATGGTTGGGCCGAAAGGTGGACCGTACCCCGGATCTCGGGGTACAGCGCCGCGTTCAGGTCGCGTTGGCGCCTGTGGGTTTCGCTCGGGACGGGCAGTCATCCGCGACCGCGTGCGGGGACCGAAGAATCTTCACGATGGTAGTTGACGCCTAATACCTTGCATCGTATAGTGTGTATAGCACAGTATATGACGAGAGGAGGTGTGCGGATGGAGGCCCAGATGAAGCGTGGCTTCCTGGAGGCCTGCGTGCTCGCGGCCATTTCCGGCGAGGAGTCCTATGGCTACCAGATCGTGAAGGACGTGCCGGCGAGCATGGGGCTCACGGAGTCGACGCTCTACCCGCTGCTCAAGCGCCTGGAGAAAGCCGGGTGCATCACGGCGCGCTCCGCCGAGCACAACGGGCGGCTGCGCCGTTACTACCGCATCACGGACGATGGGCGTGCGCGCATCGAGGAGTTCCTGGCCGAGTGGCCGTCCGTGCGGGAGATCTACACATACGTTGAGGGGGCGCACCATGACGCGCGATGAGTTTCTGGGCCGGCTGGGCGAGCTGCTCGCCTGCCTGCCGGCCGAACAGGTGGAGGAGACCAAGGCGTTCTACGCGGAGGCCATCGCCGACCGCATGGAGGACGGCATGAGCGAGGAGGAGGCCGTGGCCGCCATGGGCACCCCCGGCGAGGTTGCCGAGGCCACGCTCGACGACCTGCCCGCCGTGCCGCGCGCGATTGCGAAGACGCGCCGGCGCAGCACTGCGTTGCTGTGGGTGCTGACCATCGTGGGGTCGCCGGTGTGGGTGCCGCTCCTGCTGGCCTTCGCGGCGGTGGCCGTCACGGTCTACGTGTGTATCTGGGTGCTGGCGCTCTGCGTGTGGGTCATCGCCGCGACCCTCGGGGCCGTGGGCGCGGCGTCGCTCGCGCTCGTGGCGGCGGGTGTGGCCGTCGGCCACGTGCCCTACGTGATCGTGATGCTGGGCTGCGGGCTCGCTTTCATCGGCGTGGCCCTCCTCGTGGGCGCGGGCGCCTGGGAGGCATCCAAGCGGATCGCGCGCCTCTCGGCGCTCTGGGCGGGGAAGGCCGCCTCGCCTTTCTGGAAGGGTAAGGGCGAGAAGGGCGGCGCTGCCGCGCATCTCGCAGCGTAGAAAGGAGTGAGTACCATGACCAGCGCGAAGAAGATCTACCTCGCTGTGGCGGGCGGGCTCGTTGCCGCGGGTGTTGTCCTCGCGGGCATTGGCTTTATCGCCTCGGGCTTCGACCCGGCCGTGTTCACAACCCAAATCGATACGCGCGACAGCACCATCGTGCTCGGCGGCGTCGAGGTGGACGAACACGAGAGTGTCCCGTTCATCAGCCAGCTCGCCAATCTGGGCGAGATCGACACCTCCAACGTTGCGGACCCCGCCGCGCCCTAGGGGCGCGGAGCCCGGGCGCTCCGTCCGCCAAGCTGCGTAAGCCGGCGAAACCCGAACCTCGGCTCCAGCGCAACTGGTCTCAAGCCTGCGCCGATTCGCTCTCAGCGCCGCGCGGGGGCCCGCTACGCATGCCCAAAAAAGTACGAGGAGAAAGGAACGCGATGACGACAGTCACGCCCCTCCGCCTTCACGGGGTCACGCAGGACGGGGAGCGACTGGGCCGGGCGGTGGGACTGTGCTTGGATTGGCTACACTGATATGGACAGTTCCGTGAGGGGCGCGAGAGACGGGACTCCGGGGAGATCTCCGAGGAGGAGTACATCGACTGGAAGCGTGGGTTCAGTGGAGCATGAACCTAATCTCTGTCTCTCTTGCTTTTTCTGATTTGTTGAGAAGCCGGCATTTGGGGGCATTTTGGATATCGAACAGTTCAAACAAGAAGCTGAGAAAATAAAACAAAGCCTGAGTGCCTTGAGAGTCGCCGAGCGCAATGCAGTGATTCCCTTCATGAACGGTGACTTTACCCAATGGGATCTATATCTGGCATCCTCCTCTGAATATGCGATGAGATTGATAGACGGATTCATCTCCATGCTCGAGTCGAGGAATCTTGTTTGCGTCGCCCAGCTTCTCCGCGCACAGGTTGGAGTCTGCCTGAGGACATTCGCGTTATTCGCCGCGGAAGACCAGGATGACTTTCTCAAGCAGGTGTTTCAAGGTGTGCCTGCGAACAAGCTGAAAGATTTCTCGGGTGAGAAGATGTCTGATAGAAGACTTCAAGACTTACTCGAGAAGTTCGATCCAAAGGTAAAAGATGTATACAAGGTGACGTCTGGATTCGTTCACTTCTCCACTGATATTCTGTCGAGCATTGGTGTGCCTGGGGAGGGCTATGAGGTCGAGTTTAATTTTGGAGCCGAGCCCAACGAGAGAAACAATGTGCCTCTCGTGGAATACGGCAAGGCGTTCTGCCACTATGTCGACCTGCATCTCCAGATGCTCCATAAGGTGATTGCTTCGGATGAATGGTATGCCGATCGATTCCGTATCGATTCCGATGGTCCTGCAGACGAAGCCTCGACAAGCGAGAAGGTGTAGGTCAAACGCATTGACGCTGCCTTGACAGCATCCCGATAAAATAACGAATGGGAGGTTCCCTGCGAAATGTGCGCCTCTGTATATTCTCGCTAGGAAGCCCCCGACCGATAAGCCGTCGTTAAGTTCAATTTGAGTTCAGCTTGGGTACCCGAAAATCGCCCAACTCTGAAAAAAGGGGAGACAACGGTATACCATGTAGACGAGAGGCTATGGAAGTGCACGATTTGATCACTGAGTGGGAGTAGAACACACGTTCTGTATAACGTTATAGCACCAGGTGGCAGGCGTAGTTTCAATCGAAGCTACGCTTGCTGCTATATATGGGTCGATGGCGGTATCAATGCCCACGATGCTTCTGCTTGCGCTTCAACTTCCGCTGCTCGAAGCGCGCCTCCGCCTCATCCGCGCGACGCTGGCTTCTTGCGCGGGCCGATTCCTGCTTCATCGCCTCCCGCTGACTCGCGAGCGCCTGCTGCGCCTTGGTGCCCATCGCCGGCTGCTTAAGGGCCTTCGACGCCTCGCGGGCTCGGCGCTTGGGGTTTTGCGGGCTTGCTCGTCTCGGCGGGATCGCCACCGAAGAACGCGAGCTCCGCCCATTTGCTTGTAACGAATTGCAGGATTTCCTCATCGGACGGTTCCGCGCCGAAGACGATGCGGGCGACGCCGTATGTTCTGTCCTCGGCGTGTTCCGCCAGCCCGACCCAAAATTGGCCGTCGTGATATACGGTCAGGGTGGGCGACACGCTGATCTGCATGGCTGGTTCCTCCTTTATGTAGATGACCATGCAGAGAAGGGACAACCAAGGAGGCAGGTTACTGATGCGGACCCCCGCACGCCCGCGACTACCCGACGGGGACTGTGTTTTCATCTCTGATGCCCGCATTGTAGCACGCGCGGATTTACGATGTTGATTGCCGGCGCCTAGACGGAGATGAAGGCGGTTCGATCTAGGTCAAGCCGGTCGCTCGTTCATGAAGCGGCCGATTCCCTGAAAATAAAAGGCGCCCACGAGGACACCTACAGGCTATCTTCGAACTACTTGGTTTGGGGCAGACGGAGGAAAAAATAGGGCAGAATCGCTCTCACGATCCCGCCCCGCAAACCCGAGGGTTTCTAACTGGCTCCATTATTCCGGGCTTCTCAGTTCTGTCATTGACCCAGGTATCACCCGTCTCCTATAGCGAGTGAATATAAAAATAGGGCAGAGTCGCTTGCGCAAGTCCGCCCCTAAAACCGTGAAGGTTTTGCTATCTGCAGGCTATTCTACCAAACCGAGCGATTCTGTCAACCTGCGAAGGAACTCGAGCGCGGAGCGAGCTGCGGCGTCGGGCCCCTTGCCGGGCAGCGCCTCGGTTTCGCCGTCGGCCCTGGCGAACATCTCGGCGAGCTCGGATGCGGCGCGCGAGCGCGAGGAGCCCTCGGGTACCAAGCCGGAGTGCGCCACGAGCACGGTCGCGACCTCCTGCATGGCCGTATTCCCCATCCACTTCCTCCTGGTCGCCTTGGGAATTCCCACGGCGGCCACCCTTCGGGAGACGCCGCTGGACGCCGAGCCCCGGGCGGCGCCCCTCTCGGCGAAGCAGTTGATCAGGCACGAGCCGTGCGCGGCGCAGTTGCGGACGGACTTCACGCGCTTGAGGTCGTAGTGGGAGGCCTCGAGGCGCCTGTCGCCCCATCGCCTGGCGCAGAAGCGCACGAAGTCGATGAGGGTGCCGAACGAGGTGAGCTCAAGGAAGGCCCAGGCAGGCATGTCGCCGGAGTACTTCGCGTAGAGGCTCGAGCTGTAGGGGCTGCGGCCGCTCATCTTGAGCTCGCGCAGGCGGTACTCCCTGTTTGCAGTGGTAAGCGATGCCATGTAGTCGGCCACGATGGCGTAGCCGTCCTCTCCACGGTCCTCCATCTCGCGAAGCAGTGTCACCTTCTGGAAGTGCTCGATGTCGAGCGTCATGCCGAGCAGGGCGTGGCGCAGCTCCTGGTCGAGCGCCGCGAGCAGGCGCAGCTGGCCGAAGTCGAGGTCTACGTAGCGGCCGTCGCGCGGGCCTCCCTCGTATTTCGAGAAGAGTTTGCGGTAGGATGCGAGCTTGAAGAAGTTGCACTTGTCGCGCAGGTAGTCCGCGGCCTTTTCCTCGGAACACAGCTCGAAGGCTACGCCCTTCTGCTTGAGGTGCTCTATCTGCTGCTCGATCGTGAGGATCGGCTTCCTATCGTGGGGTTCGGCCATGCTCGGTCTCCTGTCATAAAAAGTATTGCCTATTTTACCAGCATGTCCTCGACATTCGGTGGAAGCCTCATCGTCGACTCATGGGCAAGCCGCCCGATACGACTCCCTTTCCCTGTCAGTAGTGCAGTCGCCTGACCTGCGGCTTTGGAATCTCGTTGGAAGCCGCTCGCGACCAATCATTTGCAGTTGTTGCGAGTGGCTTGCGCGTGATGCTGCGGTTGAGTTTCAGAAACGGGCGATTCCGCCCAATTGGGCACCCGAATCACGGTCGGAAGCTCCTTTGGGACAAAAACAAAAACTCAATGCCCTGAGTTTGAAAAAAGTTTTTGAGGTTGTCCCAACTTTTGTCCCCGAAGCCGACGAAACGCGACATCGCGTTATTCGGCGGCACGCGTTCCGTGTCGATGCCGAAAACTGGGTGCAACTGGAATGACGGGACGGCAGAACCAAAGCCACCAGCGAAATAGTGGGAATAACAGCCCTCGAACCCTTTGGTTCGAGGGCTTTCTTTTTGCATCTCTACCTGGGAAAACGACCCAATTATTCCCGTGTGTCCCTACTGGGCGGTACAACGGAGTACTCGGCGGTACGGGAATAATTAGGCCCTGCGGGAATAATTCACAATTCGGGTCCCCCGAAGGCCGATTTCGAGCGGATGAAACTGACTTGAAACTGCGAGGCGGATTCAAGCCCTCTTCAATTGCATTCGCCCAGGTCAACAAATGGGAATAAAGAAATGCGAAAATCGGTTTCCGCAGTTTCAGTGACCCCGAATGCCGCCGAATAACGCCGTGTATTCTGAGCGTATTGCTTGCATTGTTGCATTATTTTCCACAATGCAAGCATGGAATAAATCGAAGTCATACGAGCCACCAACGACATCGCCTCTTCCCAAAGGGGGCTCTTCACATCTGTGCAGGCGAAGGTGCTCGGCGTCGAGCGGTACGCGCTCTCGAGGCTGGAAGGGCTCGGCAACATAGAGAGGCTCGCGAAGGGCGTCTACCGCATGGGCGGCTCGCCGAGCACGCGGGAGGAGGACGTCCTCGCGGCCTGACTGTCGATCGACCCGGGGAGGCGCCCCGTCGCCATGGGGGCGACGGCTGCATGGCTCTACGGCATCGGCGAGGTCAGCCCCTCGCCCTACGAGTTCTGCACGCCCGAGAGAAAGCAGACTAAGCGCCCGAACCTGATTCATCAGGAAGCGCCGCCTCGACCCGAAGGACGTGGCGATCGTCTCGGACATCCCGGCGACGAGGCCCTGGCTCACGGTGGTGGACCTGATAGACTCCGGGGAGGAACTGAGCCTGGTCGCGAACGTGCTCGCGGACGCGCTCGAAAGGGGCCTCGTCGAAGACGAGGGCGCGCTGAGGGAGAAAATCGACGCCGGGGGGCAAAAGCCGGGATGCCGGCGGGGGCCAGCCTGTACGATTCGTTAGCTAGGAGGCGGGAAGAATGACGTACGAGAACGGCGGTCAGCTCGACAGGGCCCTGAAGAGGGCCGTTCGCGACAGGGGCGGTGACCCCGGGGACGGCTGTCGTCGGGCTTTGCGCGACCGGTTCCTGCGCAGGGTGTTCAGCAACCCCGACGGCCGGTTTATCCTCAAGGGCGGAAGCGGGCTGCTCGCGCGCATCCCCGACGGCCGCGTCACGCGCGACATCGACTTCGCGACGGCATCTGTGTTTGATAGCGTTCAATTTACGGGTTGGGGCTGCGGTGGAAATCCTGGACCAAAAGAGGACCAGGATTTCCACCGCAGCCCCAACCCGAAAATCAGGCTTGACTAAACACAGACGGTCTGCTGCGCGAGTACTTCCCGAAGGGGACCGGCTTCTCTGCGGTCTCGGACGAGGAGGTCGAGCGGGTGTACGATGCCATCAACCGCAGGCCCCACAAGCGCCTGGGGTTCAGGACGCCCTACGAGGTCCACTACTCAGGGGTGTTGCAGTTGCTCTGAGAATTCAAGCTCGAAAAGGCGCAAGCAAAGGTATCTTGACTACGCTCTAAAGCGTGGCGTGAAGTCCGGCATCGTTGACGCGCTGAGGCTTCAGGGAATTGCCGCGAGCGAGGTTGATGCAGTTTCTGTTGTGGTTGACGAGCATTCGACTTCGATCGACGGAAAGTACAACCTGGCAGAATCGGTTGATGAGGAGCTGCGCTGCGGCATGTTCAACCCAACGTGGCAGACCTCCTACCCTCCTGTATTTAGCGACTGGCTGCCCAAGATTCCAGTCTCCTATGTCGACTCCTCCAAGGTGGCTATGGTGAGGGCGGCTGACGTGACGGCGAACTGGGCATTTATGGCCGAGCGCGACAAAGAGACATATCCGCGAGCCTACGAGATGCTATCAAAGGCGACGGTCCTCGGGCTTCTGTAGCGTTGGACATGTAACTATCTGTCTTTTCAAAAGCCGTGAAGATCTTGGTGGATGATAAATTGCGATTTGTCGACCTGAGCGACGAAAGAGGCGAACTCTTGCTGAAGCTCAAGGGGAGGCAAGGGAACCGTCATTCTCTTTAGAGCTTCTTTGGTAATTGCCTCCCTTGTTGCTCCAGCCGCTCTTGAGCCGTTTAGCAGGAGTCTCTGATACGAATCACTGATCAGCACCGTGTTCAATAGCACCGGCAGCATCCGTTTTTGGTCGACTCTGACAATTGAGACATGCTGATTAACACGTCCACCAGCCAATTCATCTGGCAAAAGACATGAACGAGCAACCGAAGCGCCAGTAATATTCAGAAGCACGTCACCCTTCATCAGCGTGACGCCTTCTAGTTTTGCGGCTTGTTCATCATCAATACAAGCAAGGTCCTTCCACACGAAACGACCGTTGTGAACATTCATGCTTCTGACCAGCGGAACACCTTCGGCCTTGTATGCCGTTTTGCCACCTCGTGGCGTTGCTCCGGAACCCAACTTGGTACAGAGGTCTTCAAGCCTAACGAAAGGCCATTTTTTACCATCGACCGGATCGCCAAATACCTCTACAAACCGTGATTTGACTTAACAGATATACCTTCTATGAGAGTCCCTTACGTTGTCCTGATCGACCATTGCGTACATCAACGTTGTATCAATCTTTTGATGGCCAAGCAGCTTCTGCACCTGCTCGATGGGCATTCCTTTTCCAATTGCTTTGGTGGCCAGCGTTCTCCTGAACTTATGTGGGTGGACGTGTTTGACGCCTGCTTTTGTTCCCAAGGAGCGAAGGCGGAGCTCGACTCCGCTTACTTGCAGCCTAGAACTCGGCTTTGTGAGACTACAGAATAGCGCGGCGACGTTATCGCTGCGTTCTTGCAGGTAGTTGTTTAGGTGCAGCTTTGTAGTCGCATCAAAATAGACGACTCTCTCTTTGTTGCCCTTTCCGAGTACAATGCACTCTCGCCGATTTAGATCAACGTCTTCTCGATTGAGCGAGACGAGTTCGCCTATTCTCATCCCTGTTGAACTAAGAAGGTTGATGATTGCCAGATCCCTCTTGCAAGAACAGGCGTCTGTGAGGGCTATAAGTTCTTCATCAGAATATACGGACTTGACCGTTCTCTTTGAGCGAATCTTTTTAATGCGTCGTGCAGGGCTTTTGAGTATATGGTTCTCGTCTTCAAGCCAAGAGAAGAATGACGACAGGATGCGCCTGACGTTGTCGACGGTGATGCTCCCTGCGTTATTACCCATGGGATATTCGCTCAGGTATGTTCGTAAGTCATCTGAACTAATCCGGACAATTGGTTTTTTGATTGCTTCGAGCGCCCTTGTAAGTGTGGCCTTGTAGTACCTGATGGTCTTAGGCGAGCATCCCTCGATGGTTTTGGCTGCGAGGAATCGCTCCATGTACTTTGAGGCCTCGTCTTCGACATTGCTGAGCGCGTTCACTTCAAGTTCGATGCCCCTGAGTTCGCTCATAAGGACGCTCTCGAGATACGAAAGCACTTCGCCGCTAACGAGTGCCTGCATTTTTGTGAGAACCGCGTTTGCTATTTCGATCGTCGTGTGCATCAGTTCCTCCCATCCCGATATGGATGGGAGGAACGTATCACGCGAGGAATCGGTCTAGAAGGGCGTCGCGCTCTGCGGAAAGGGCGTCGACCTCTTGCTCGAGTGCAAATTGCGATTTGTCCGCCTCGGCAGCGAAGTCGGCGAACTCCTGTTGGAGGGACAACGGGGGAATTGCAATGGGAATAGCGGCCAAGTCTGCTGCGCTGATATTTGCCTGATGGACACTTCCCTTCGCTATATTACGAAGGACTCGCTTTCCTTCCTTTGAATTCAGGTAACCAGATACATATTCGGCAGAGCTGTGGTCAGCGAACCTTACGCACACGATGTACCCAGCAATAACCATGGTCTCTGACTGATGAAAAACGCAAGTTTTCCCAACCTTGTCAATGCTGTTGGTTCGATTAAAAAGCATATCGCCATAGCGGACGGTAGCATTTTCGAGAGCTTGGCCCTTTAGGGTGATTCGCTTTGTATCGGTTAGGTCAAGGATGCCGTCGTCGGTGATATTGTTCATTCGGATGTAGACATAATCGCCATCGGCGCCGGCTTTTGCTGAAGTGCCGTAGTGCATTTCTATGCTGTAGTTGCCGATTGTTTCGATTGGCCATGATGCGTGTGTCTTGGTTCTAAACATCTCGACAAACCGTGATTTGACGCTCTCCTTGAGAGCGGCGATTTGCTGTCGTTTGCTATTGATTTCATCTGTTAAGCGATTGAAATCGTCGATGAGGGCTCTCTGCTCGGAGAGCGTCGGGACTGGGATGGGGTATTTGAGCAGCTCATCCTTGTCTCCGCGAGGCCTGCCGGTTCCCGTGAAGGTGGACATATCGTAGTCGAAGAAGTCCTTCTGCCACAGGAGCAGATGGAGAAACTCGGGCAATAGGCTGTCGGTATTTATGCTTCGGAATACCAAAACGTCCTTGGAGCACGCCCCATCGCGGTCTGCGAGCCAAATCTTCTGCAGATAGGGGCGAATATTGGAGACGAGCGTGTCTCCCTTCTTGTATGCGGTGCCAGCACTTGCCGGAAGCTCTCCACTATAGGTGGTTATGCCGCCACGGTCCTTGACCATGTTTTCCGTTGTTACGTAAGTGTCGGTGGTGATGGAACTCTGGGCCACGCTGTTGGTAACGTAGGATGTGATGTCTCTAAGCGTCTTGACTACGGTGCCCTGGGCGAACGAGCGGGGCTTGTAGAAAGAGCGGGGAATCGTAAGAGTCTCGTCGAACTTCTCGGCATCAAAGTCGATGAAATCGGTGGTCTTGGCATAGTAGTAGTACTGGGCAAGGTCGCCGGGCTCAACCTGCTCGCCGGAGAACCATGCTCTGATGATGCCGCTTAGCGAGTTCGTGTCGTCCGATTCGTCGTCCGAATAGAGCACGCCCTCACCATCGATGGGCTGTATCCCCTCGTTGCCTTTGCGATTGCTCCATTTGTAGCCAAGGAAAGAGGCGATTTCCTTGGTCGTGTTAGGTGAGTTGATGATGAGCGTCTGTTCGCCGCAGACGAGACCCCAAACGCGCAGGCGTTTGCGCTCTTCCTTGTGCGCATAGCGATAGAACAGCTCGTTCTCTGCTTTGAGCTGTGAGTTCTTGTCGGCCGCCTTCCAAGTCTTGCTCTTTCGAAGGGTCTTGAGCTCCTTCGATGATTCGAAAAGATGGCAATAAACGTTGAAGTGGCGAGTGTTTGCCCATTCGTTCCAGCCAGCCTCTCCTGCGAGAAAAGCCCGGTAAGTATCTCCGTCTACATTAATTGTGTCGAGATAAGCGTTGAAAGCGCTTTCGTCTTTCCAACCAGTGAGCTTCCTGCGCTCAAAAACAGCGTCAACGAAATCAAGTGCGTTCGCATTGCGGGGCGGGATCTCGTCAAAGCGACGTAGGAACATAATTGCGACGTTTGTTCCTGTGGCCGCGAATGTGCCTGATCCAAACCTGGCGATGGAGACGATCTCGAAGGAGCTCAAAAGCACATCGCGTGCGGCCATGAAACTCGAGCTCGTGCTCTTGTCGAGGATCGAGGTGGGGAGGACAATGGCGGCGTAGCCTCCGGGCCGAACAAGCTGTGCCGCACGCTCGACAAAGAGGGTCTCGATTTCCGAGCCGCTATTGCTGATGGTTTCCAGCACTTTGAGTTCGTTGTTGTGAAGCTTGAGATGCGGTTTGAAGGCCGCGACAGAGTACGGGGGATTGGCGACAAGAATGTCGAAGCGTCCCCTGTCGGTTCGGCTGTCGATTCCCTTGTCGGGATAATTTTCAAGTCCGTCGCCGAAGACCACGTTGCTCTGCCCTGCGCCATGCATGTAGAACGAGACCTTGGAAACGCGAGCGAGTCGATAGTCCTTCTCGATGCCGACGAGATTGTCTCTGACCCAGTCGGCGTCTCCGAGGTCATCCTCTATGGTCGGATCATATTGGCATGCGGCGTCGGAGATTTCTTCGAATCCTTCTGTGAGAAAGTGCCCCGCGCCACAGGCGTAATCGATAACGCGTGGATAGTGCACGGCACCAGCCTCGTCCTGCACGATGCTGTCGAGTGGGAGTGACTTCCAAATAAAACGGGTGATGGGCACAGGTGTGAAGAATTGGCCCTCGTTTTGCTTAAAGCCCTGATTAAGGAGCTGTTCGAAGAGGTCGCCCAAGAATTGAATGTCTTGAGTTCCTACGATGCGATACGGCTGTAGAAGTTGCACCGTCTCTACGAGTACCTTGCCGTTCTGAAGAAAGAGTTCCTCGTTGTGGACGTCTTTGAACGCAAAGTCATTGTTGGTATAGAACTTGAGCTTGCGCAGCGTGCCGTTCAGCTCCTCGATGAGCTTCTTGCGGTGCTGGCCCGTATAGTTGCTTATGAGGTTTTCGGCGTAGTCGTTGGGAACGTACAGGACCTCTTCCCGCATGAGCTTTCTCATGCCGTCTGAGTGGAGTCTCTGGAGCCTGTCCTGGAGCGTTTCGTAGGTGTCGCGTCCTTGGCGGTATTGGAACTCAATCTCCTGGGTTGGCATTTTCGAGAGCTCGTCTTGGAGCTTCGCGATAAAGAGCGCGATAAGGCGATTGAAGGCGTTCTCTTTATCGGAGACGTTGTTGTGGCGGAGGATTTCCTCGAAGCGGTTGACGATGCTGTCTTCGGCCCTGAAGTCGACAAGGTCCTTCTTGAGAAGGGGAGGAACCATCGGGTGGTATGCCGTCGACCTATCGCCAAAGAGGATGTTTCCCTCGACTTGTTGGTTGTACGTTTCCGTCCAAACTTGATGGAGCTGTTCCACTGTATGGGCGTCGCGGTAGAGCGCAATGGTGTCATCGCGTTTGGCGAGCGCGATGAAGTTCTCGTCATCGCTGCAGTTAATTGAAACCTGGTCTGGCACGATTTCGTTGTTGATGAAATCGCATGCAAAGAGTACCAACCAGCGAGTCGCGCGCTCTTGTTGCCAATAGGAGAGGAGTTGCCCTCCGTCTGACTGCATGTTCTTGAATTCGTTTTTGAACTCGGTTCCAGGGGTCTTGCATTCGACGATTGCGAGTGTGTCGCCCCTCTCGTCATTAATGCAGATATCAGCGCGGCCGCTCTTTTGTTCGTGCCCAAGGGCCCATTCGCGCTCCAGCTCAAGTGATTCGGGGCGATATCCTTTGTCGAGGAGCATGGTTACGCAGGCGAGTACGACGAGGTTCTCGTTATCTGAAAAGTTACAAGTTGTGTCTTTGTTGACTTTGAACCCCAGGTCTTTCGGGTAGCCGATGCGTTTCTTGGAAAAATCGACCGTGATTTGCGCGCTGGTCTCTTCCCAGGATTTCTGATAAACGGTGCCGTCGCCCGAGGGCTCGTAGCACAGAGCCCTAAGTGCGTCGCGAAGATTGTCCAGAGTAATCATCTAATGTCTCCGTAGCTGCGAGGTGAAAACACAATTCGCTAATTTTATCGCAGAGGGCGCCGTAAGAACGTAGTGTGATTGGCGGTGCTGCTGCTTGCCAGGGCATTTGATTGGATGATGACGCGCACGGGGCGGGATTCGCCAGTCCGCTAAGCCACGCTGGCAACAGTAGCGTACCAGGCGGTTGCTTGCAGAGATCCTCACGCGCGCCGTGCTTGAACCACTGGAGGTACGTGTTTCTCGTCGTGCGTCCATCGGTGACCGATCCGCCTTTTACTAAACAAGTTTATCGAGCGCGCGAAGCGATTGAGCCAATGGCGAAGCTCCAACTTATTCGTCAACTCATGGGCAAGCCACCCGAGACTACTCATTTCTCCTACTAGCAATGAAGGTCTGCGACCTGCAGTTTTGCAAACTGCTTGAAAGCCACCCGATGAGATACCCCCGATTTCCACTTGGAATCGGGGGTATTTTTATTTACAGGCTTTAGCCTGTGCGGGGCGCGCAGCGCGCCGCATCAGAAACCACCCGCTATGCGGGTGGGGCCAAACGGCTTTACAAAGCCGCCCCCTCGCCGGACACTTGCGATTGTTCAGGCCGCAAGGAATCCGAGTCGAGAGGGCGGTGGTGGCGTATGGCCCAGAAGGCCTACGGCCTGTCGCACACGAAGTGGACGTGCAAGTACCACGTCGTGTTCACGCCGAAGTATAGGCGCAAAGTCATCTACAACCAAATAAGGTCCGACCTTGGGGAGATCTTCAGGAAGCTCTGCCAGTACAAGGGGATAGAGGTCATCGAGGGGCACCTGATGCCCGACCACGTCCACATGCTGCTGGCGATACCGCCGAAGTACAGCGTGTCGAGCGTGATGGGCTACCTGAAGGGGAAGAGCTCGCTGATGGTATTCGACAGGCACGCGAACATGAAGTACAAGTTCGGCAACAGGAAGTTCTGGGCCGAGGGCCACTGCGTGTCCACCGTCGGCCTGAACGAGGCCACGATCGCGAAGTACATCCGGGAGCAGGAGAAGGCCGACATCGCGCTCGACCGGCTGAGCGCCAAGGAGTACGAGGACCCCTTCGATAGGGGGCCGGGGCGTAAATAGCGCCGGTTTGACCGGCCCGTCACGGGTCAATCTGCAGTGCGGCCCGAACCCCGTGAGGGCCGGCGCCTTTAGACGCGTGCCGGAAATCCAAGGGTTACACCCTAAGAGCAAACCACCCCTTCTAGGGGTGGTTTTGATTTAAGCGTCCACGCATGAAACACGGCGCGATGAACTGCGCTGCTCGTCGCCCGTCCGCGCCGCCGAGAGCAGGGCGCCCAAATCGGCCTGGATCGCCTCTGCCTTGCTTCCAAGCTGCAACGGAGCCGAGTCGCCCGAGATGTTTACGCTCAAAAGGTGCGCATCCGGCAGCTTCGCGGTCATGCTCCAGAACGG